>CAXRFJ010000581.1:0-3535 GCA_964229475.1 Rubrivirga sp. | reverse complement strand
AACAGCCCGTCATTGGTGGCGTAGACGGCCGAGACGTCGTCGCCGGGGAGGCCGTCGGCGCTCGTGAGGGTCTCGACCACGCGCCCGCCGACGACGTGGGCCAGCCCGCCGGTGGTGCCCACCCAGACGCCGCGCTCGGGGTCGGCCGCGACGGCGTAGGCCCGGTCGGCGGGGAGCCCCTCGCGCGCCGTGACCGGCGTGAACTTGGCCGTGCGGAGCCGCGCGAGGCCGCCGCCGCCGGTCCCGATCCACAGGCTGCCCTCGGGGTCCTGGAACAGGGCGAGGACCGTGCCGAGGTCGGCGCCGTCGGCCTCGGCGAGCGTCTCGACCTGGTCGCCGCGGGCGCGGAGGAGGCCGCCGCCGTCGGTCCCGATCCACAGGCCGCCCGCGTCGTCGAGGAGGAGCGCCTCGGTGGGGAGGCCGTCGGCCGCGGCGGCCTCGGGCCGCGGGCGGAGCGCGCCGGCGCGGAGGTAGCCGAGCGGGTGGCCGCTGAGCGGCCCGATCCAGAGCCCGCCCCGGCCGTCCTCGACGAGCGCGCCGGTCGGCTCGGCCGCCGCGCCGCCCAGCCCGTCGAGCGCCTCGACGCGGCCGCCCGCGACGCGCGCGAGCCCGCCGCGCGTGCCCACCCAGAGCGTCCCGTCGTGGCCCATCAGGAGGGCGCGGACGTAGGCCGTCGGCAGGCCCTCGTCCTCGCCGAGGCACTGGAACCGGTCGGCGCCCGGCGCCAGCCGGCAGAGGCCGTCGAACGTGCCGGCCCACGCGGTCCCGTCGGGCCCGACGGCCAGGGCGGCGACGGCCGGGCTCGGGAGGCCGGCCTCGGTCCCGAACGTCCGCACGCGGAGGTCGCGGTCGACGTGGGCGAGGCCGCCGCGGCGCGTCCCCACCCACAGCCCGCCGTCGGCGGCGGGGGCCAGGGAGCGGACGTCGGCGTCGGGGAGCGCGTCCGGCCCGCGGCCCACGACCGTGAACGTGACGCCGTCGAAGCGGGCGAGCCCCTCCTGCGTCCCGAACCAGAGGTGCCCGTCGGCCGTCCGCGCGACGGCCTCGACGCGGCTCTGCGGGAGCCCCTCGTCGGCGTCCCACGCCTCGGCCTGGAGCTGGGTGAGGGCGCGGTCCGGGGCGAGGGCCGGCCGGCCGGGCGCCCCCGAGCGGACGCTCCCGACCTGCCCCACGGCGACCCCCGCGGCGATCACCGCGAGGGCGACGAGGGGGAGCAGGACGCGGGGGCGGACGGGCAGCACGGCGCAAACGTACTCCGAGAGCGCCCCCGTTGGCACGTAGGACGGACACCGACAGGGGGCGAACGGGTCGTCCTACGCGGCGTTGAAATCCGGGAAAAGGGACGTTCCAAAGCGGTTCTCCGTGTCAGACCGACCTGCAAATCGCCGATTCTATCGCGCGCGTGCGTCTCTGAGCGGCCCCCCCGCCCGGCCCTGAGCCGCCCGTTTGTATCCTCGACCGATCGCACCCTGGCCTCATGACGTCCCGCCTCCCCGCGCTCTCCGGCCTCGCCCTGGGCCTCCTCCTGGTCGCCGGCTGCGACAACCTCGCCGACGGCCCCGCGCCGACGGCCTCGGCCTCCGCGCTCGCCTGGGAGTCCGAGGTCCGCTCCGCGGCGGAGGGCCTCGACCCGCTCGGCCTGATCGACCTCTACGTCAGCTTCGCCCCGGGGACCGACCCCGAGGCCGAGTCCGACGCGATGTTCGACGGGCACGACGTCCGCCGCCGGGGCTACGTGCAGGAGACGAACCCGGGCGTGGCCATCCGGATCTCGGTCCTCGACCTCAACACGATCCTCGGCATCCTCGGGCTGAACCCGCTCGTGATCGACGTCGAGATCGACCTCGCGATCCCGCTCGAGCCGTTCCCGGACACCTACGTCCCGCTCAGCGACCGCTACACGGGCCGCGAGCGCGACGTCCTCATCGCGCAGACGACGCAGCCGGGGGACTTCGAGGGCCAGATGCTGCCCTGGAGCGTCAAGCAGATCCGCGGTCACCTGTCCTCGACCGCCTCGGGCGACGGCGCGGGCGCGGTCGACGTCGACGTGTACGTCATCGACTCGGGCGTCGACCACCCCGACGTCAACGTGGTCGAGAGCGTGGCCTTCCTCGACGAGGGCGCCGAGGCGGGCCCGACGACGCACGGCAACCACGTGGCCGGCATCATCGGCGCGACCGACGACGCCGGCGGGATGGTCGGCGTGGCGCCGGGCGTCCGGATCCACTCGCTCGACGTGTTCGACGCCTCGGGCACGACGTCGATGAGCCAGGTGATCCGGGCCGTCGACCACGTCACGGCCGCCAAGCGGGCCGACCCGGCCTCGCCGGTCGTCGTGAACCTGAGCCTCGGGGCGCGGACCACCACGACGGAGCTCAACGCGCTCGACCGCGCGATCCAGACCTCGATCCGGGCCGGCGTCATCTACGTGGTCTCGGCCGGCAACGACGGCGTCAACGCGGCCTACGTGTCGCCGGCCCGCGTGCCGGAGGTCATCACGGTCGGGGCCTACGACTCGCGGTGGCAGTTCGCGTCGGAGTTCTCGAACTACGGGCCGGTCGTCGACCTCCTGGCGCCCGGCGTCCGCGTGGTCTCCGGCGCCGACGGCGGGCAGTACGCCCGGCTCGACGGGACGTCGATGGCGGCGCCCCACGTGACGGGCGCCGCCGCGCTCAACGTGGCGCAGCGGCCGTCGGCCAAGCCGAAGCACGTCGAGACGCAGCTCTGGCGCCGCGGCCGGTCGCTGGGCCAGGGCGTCCCCCCCAACACGACGACGCGGTCGGTTTGGGTCGGCACGATGTAGCCGCGGCGTCTTCCCGCCCGTTTCGACGGCCGTTCGACCGGGGCGCGGCCGGTGTGGCGAGGTTGGCCGGAGACTCCTCCATCCTGCCATGACCCGCCTCCTCGCGCTCGCCGCGCTCCTCGTCGCCCTCCCCGCCACCGCGCAGGACGCGCTCCTCATCGAGGCGGTCCCGACCGTCTCGGCCGGCATGGGCGCCGCCGACGGCCCGTTCACCCTGATCTCGCTCCGCGACGGCGCCGTCGTCGTCCCCTACGACGCCGCGACGCGGGCCGACTCGGCGTCGGCGGGCTGGGACCTCGGCCTCCGCGGCACGGAGGTCATCCTCAACGGTGGCGCCAGCGGGCCGGGCGGCGTCGAGGGCGCGCTCGTCGAGGAGGCGTTCGAGGCCGTCCTCGCCCTCCCCGCCGCGCTCGCGGCCGACGGCGAGGGCGCGTGCCCGCGCGGCGCCGCGCGCGTCGTCTGCCACGGCTCCGGCAACGGCTGGTACGTCTACGCCGACAACGGCGTCGAGCCGCTCGCCGACCGGACGCTCGTCGTCCGCCGCGCCGACGGGACCGCGGCGAAGGTCCGGTTCGTGCGTTACGAACTGGGCGACGCCATCGGCGACGTCCGGCCGCGCTACGTGACGCTGGAGGTCGCGCCGCTCGTCGGCGAGTAGGGCCGCCTCGGCGTCAGGGCGGGCGCGGCGGCCCCGCGTTCCGGGACTCTTCACTCGACGCGGCCGGCGCCGTC
>CAXRFJ010000580.1:0-7978 GCA_964229475.1 Rubrivirga sp. | reverse complement strand
GCGTGCCCGCCTCGGGCGCGCTCGACGACGCGACGAGCACCGGCGCCGGGAGACCGCCCGGCGTCTGCACCTCCGTGCCGACGAAGTAGTAGGCGAGGATGTCGCGGTAGGTCCGGCCGGCGCGGGCCTGGCCGAGCGCGCCGTACTGGCTCATCCCGACGCCGTGCCCGTAGCCGCCCCCCCGGAACACGTACCGGTCGCCCTCGACCGACACGTCGAACCGCGTGCTCCGCACCGTCCGCGCCCCCGCGAGCGCGTTGATGGCCTGGCGGAACTGGACGCCGGAGATCGACCGCGTCCCGCCGATGAGGTCGATCTCGAGGACGCGGCCGGACCGCGAGCGGCGCCGGATCGTGAGGCCCTCGACCCGCCCCCCGAACCGGCGCGAGAGCGCGTCGAGGACGGCCGTGCGAGACGCCGACGTCTGCCAGGTGTGGTCGGGCGCGGCGTCGTCGTACGGGTCGGGCACGCCGCGGAGGTATGGCACGGGGGCCCCGTTCCAGACGAGGTCGTTGTCGGCCGTGTGGCCGCCGGAGGACGAGAAGTAGTAGGCGTCGGCGAGCTCGCCGCGGTAGGTCAGGACCTCGCCCCGCGTGTCGAGCGCGGCCCGCAGGCTGACGTCGCGGGTCACGCCCGAACCCTTGTACACCTGGGCGCTCGTGTTGTCGTCGAGGTCGTACGTCGCGTGCGAGCCGATCCGGCGGAGCGCGTACGTCCGGGCGAGGATGGCCTGCGCCTTGGCCCCCTCCAACGAGGCGAACCCGAACTCCGACTGGACCACGCTCGCCACGTAGGGCTCCAGCGGGGCGTGGGTGACGAGCTCAAGCCGGCCGTCGGCGACCCGCGCGGCGAACGCCCCGGGGTACCGGCGGTCGACGCGGCCCGCGACGAGCCGGACGCCCGGGCCCTCGAGGCGGACCAGGGTGCCCGTGAGGTCGACCCCCGCGAACCGGGCGCGCACCTCGCGGCCGGCGCGGCTCAACGTTCCGCCCTCGCCGGGCCGAAGCGTGACCGCCGGGGTCCCGTCGACGAGGACGCGGACGGGGCCCTCGGCGGCTTCCACACGGACCTCTGAGGGGTTCTCCTGGCTCAGGATGCGGACGCGGACGTCCGGGTCGGTGGGCTGGGCGACGGCGGGGACGACAAACAGAACGGCCAGCAGACCGTAGCGAAGGAGATCCATGTGGTGGGACGGAATCGTCCTGGCTTCATCGGGTTTCGGAACACCCGGACCAATCCGCCGGCCAGAATGGAACGCCGGCGCTACAGAGCCAGCCGGCTTCGGAGCTCGCGCGAGCGCGCCCGGCTGGCGGTCACCTCGTGGCCCGTGGTGAGCGCCAGCTTGTAGCGGCCCGAGAACCACGGGATCATCTCGCGAATGGCCGAGAGGTTGACGAGCGCGTTCCGGTGGACCCGCATGAACAGGTCGGGGTCGAGCCGGCTCTCGAGCGCGTCGAGCGTGAAGCTGACGATGTGCCGCTGCGCCGTCTTCCCGTCGCTGACCACGTAGAGGCTCGTGATCCCGTCGTGGACCTCGGCCGCGATGACCTCGGCGGCCTCGACCACGATGAGCCGGTCGCGGCCCTGGACCGTGAACCGCTCGATCGGCGGGCCGTCGGCGGCGGCCGGCGGGACCACCTCGTCGAGCGTGTCGAGCAGGTCCGCGAGGCGGGCGTCGGTGTCCTCGTCGCGCCGCTCCTCGACCCGGGCCACGGCCTTCTCGAGCCGCTCGGCGTTGATCGGCTTGAGGAGGTAGTCGGTCGCGTTGGCCTCGAAGGCCTGGATCGCGTACTCGTCGTAGGCCGTCGTGAACACGACGTCGGGCCGCCGGCCGGGCGGGGTCCGCTCGATCACGCCGAACCCGTCGAGCTCGGGCATCCGGACGTCGAGGAACGCGAGGTCGTAGTCGGACTGGGAGAGCGTCTCGACGGCCTCGACGCCGTCGGCGGCCTCGTCGACCGGCCCGAGGCGGCCGGCCTCGACGAACGGGTCGAGGAGGCGGCGGAGGCGGGAGCGCGCGGGCGCTTCGTCGTCGACGATGAGGACGCGGAGGGAGCTCATGGGGAGGGGAGGGGGAGGAGGAGGGTGGCCCGGACGCCCTCGCCCGTCGGCTCGACGGTGAGCGAGGCGGCGGGCCCGTAGAGCAGGCGGAGGCGGTCGTCGACGTTGCTGAGGCCGACGCCGTAGACGGCGCCGCCGGGGGCGAGCCCGGCGCCGGTGTCCTCGACGACGACCTCGACGCGGTCGGCCGCGCGGCGGGCGCGGACGGTCACGGCCCCGCCGCCGCGCTTGCGCTCGACCCCGTGCTTGACCGCGTTCTCGACGAGGGTCTGAACGGCGAACGCCGGCACGGCCGTGTCCTCGACGCCGTCCTGCACGTCGAGCGCGACGGCGAGCGCGTCCCCGAACCGCGCCTCCTCGACGTGGAGGTAGCGGCGGACGAGGCGGAGCTCGTCGCGGAGCGGGACGAGCGCCTGGCCGCTCGCGTTGAGGACGTCGCGGAAGAGCGCCGCGAGGTGCTCGACGGTGGCCTCGGCCTGGTCGGGCGTGTCGCGGATCAGGGCGGCGACCGTGTTGAGGGCGTTGAACAGGAAGTGCGGGTTGATCTGCGCCCGGAGCGCGGCCATCTCGGCCTCGGACGTCTGGCGGATCAGGGCGCGCTCGCGCTCGAAGAGGCGGAGCCTCTCGACGGCGAGCGCCAGCTGCACGGCGAGCGCGCGGAGCTCGGCCACGTCCTCGGTGTTGTAGACCGCGAAGCGCCGCGCCTTCCGGCCGAGCACCAGGAGCCCGACGGGCGCGCCGCGGCCGGTGGTGACGGGCACGGCCAGCGCGGCGCCGAGGCGGGCGAGCCGGTCGGCGATCCCCCGCGGGAGGTCGGCCTCGTTGAGCTCCTCGTTCCGCGACCACACGCGGCCCTCCGTCCGCAGCCGGTCCCACACGCGGTCGAGCTCGGCCTCGGTGAACGACGGCGGCTCGGGCTGGTACGTCGCGCGGACCCACCGCTCGTCGGGCGTGCCCCGGGCCGCGTGCAGGAAGACGACGGCCGAGCGGACGCCCAGGGCCTCCCCGATCGCGTCCGCCGCGCCCTCCGCGAGCGAGTCGACGTCGAGGAACGAGCCGAGCGCGTCGCCGAACCGGTCGAGCCGCTGCCGGGCGCGCTGGCGGCGGGTGCGGAACGCCCGCTGGACCGTGGCGCGGAGCGCCGGCGCGGCGCGCTCGGCCAGGACGAGCAGCGCGACCACGAGCAGCCCCAGCGCGAGCGGGTGCGACCCGCCCGGGAGGATCGCGTCGAGCAGCGCCGAGCCGACGACGATCACGCCGAACGCGATCGCCAGCATCGAGACGGTCGTCAGCCCCTTGAGGAGGAGGGCGTCGAACGGCCCGTAGCGGAGCGTCGCGTACGACACGAGGGCGACCGGGAGCAGCGACAGGAGCTGGAACGCGACGACGAACCACGCCGTGACGACCTCGCCCTCGCGGGGCCCCGGCCCAAGGCGGGTCAGGACGAGGACCGCGCCGAGCACGGCGATCGCCCCCACGAACGCGCTGCCGACCCGGCTCCAGCGCTGCGGCGCCGTGCCCGGCTCGGCGAGGCCGTCGGGCGGCCGGAGCGCCACGAGCCCCGTCGCGGCGGCGACGTAGACGCACACGTAGAACAGGATGGGGACCGCGAACCCGTCGGCGGGGAGCGGGCCGGCGTGGCCGGTCAGGGTGGCGGCCAGGACCCCGCGGCCGAGGACGACGGCGGGCACCGCCAGCAGCCACCGGCTCCGCCCCAGGGCCACAATCGCGTCCCGCGTCCGGAGGCTCTGGTCGAGCAGCAGGGCGGGGTAGGTGATCCACCCCGCCAGCGCCACGAGGGTCAGCACGTCGAACACGACCCGGCCTAGCGTCGCGTCGGCCGAGGGCGGGCTGAAGAGCGTGACCCACACCCAGCGGACGAGGTTGACGCCGACCCACGCGAACGCGGCGCCGATCAGCCGCCGCGACCGCCGCGCGCGGGGGCTCCGGGGCGCCAGCGGGGCGACCGTGAGGTAGGCCAGGAGGTGGAAAAAGGCGACGACCCCGAACCCCCACCCGGTCGCGAGCCAGAGCGACCGGCCGAGCGGGTAGAGGAACGTGGGGTACCGCTCGATGCGGACCTCGACGGTCTCCTCGCTCCCGGCCCGGTCGAGCACGTAGGTCAGCACGGTCCCCGTCGCGCGCTCGATCTGGGCCCGCGCCTCGGTCGACGTCTCGACCCCGAGAAAGTCGATGGCCGCCAGCCGGTCGCCCTCGCGCACGCCCGCCCGGCTGGCGGAGGCGCGGGGCAGGACGTACTGGGCCACGACAGCGCGCTCGACGTCGGCCCAGCGGACGCCGTCGTAGCCGGGGGCCGTGGTCTGGGTCAACGGCAGGCCGACGTCGCGGAGGTACTCGGCCCAGCTCAGCGCGAGCGACGCGAGGGGGAGCAGGGCCAGCCCGGCGAGCGCCACGGCCAGCCCGCGAGCGAGCCACTGGCGCGACGGTCGGGTCATGCTCGGAATCTAGACCGGCCCCGAGGCGTGGCAGGGGCATGACTCCTGCCCTCGTCGACACCCACGTCCACCTCTACGCCGACGCCTACGACGCCGACCGCGACGCCGTCGTGGCCCGCGCGCGGGCCGCCGGCGTGGCCCAACTCGTCCTCCCGGCCGTCGACCTCGACTCGGTCGGCGACGTCCTCGCGCTCTGCGACCGCCACGACGGCGTCTACGGGATGGCCGGCCTCCACCCGACCTACCTCGCCGACGCGCCTGGGGACGCGGCGTCTCGCGTCGATCCGTTATTGCACGACCCGCGCATCGTCGCCGTGGGCGAGACGGGCCTCGACTACTACTGGAGCCGCGAGCACGTGGAGCGCCAGCGGGTCTCGCTCGCCGCCCACGCCCGGCTGGCGGCCCGGCACCGGCTCCCGCTCTCGCTCCACAACCGCGACCAGAAGGGCAGCGACGACGCCTCGCGCGACATGGTCGCGATCCTCCGCGAGGTGAAGGCCGAGGCCGGCGACGCGCTCTCGGGCGTGTTCCACTGCTTCGGTGGGCCCCGGTGGCTCGCCGACGAGGTCCTCGACCTCGGGTTCGTCGTCGGCCTCGGCGGCACCCTGACCTTCAAGAACGCCGGCGTGCCCGACGCCATCGCTGACGTCCCACTCGACCGGATCGTCCTCGAAACCGACGGCCCGTACCTCGCGCCGACGCCCCACCGGGGCTCCCGCAACGAGCCGGCCTACGTCGCGCTGGTGGCGGAACGGCTCGCCGAGGTCCGCGGCCTCACGGTGGCGGAAGTCGCCGAGGCGACGACCCGGACGGCGCGCCGGCTCTTCGGTCTGCCGGAGCCCGGCCCGGGCCCCGGCGCAGGGGAGGGCGAGGTGACGCGCTAGTCGAAGTCGCTGCAGGACATAAAGTACCCGCAGCGCGTGTCCGGGCAGCGGAGCTTGCAGCGCTGGTTGTGGAGGCGGCTGCCGCAGTTCGGGCAGTGGTTCCAGTGGTCGCCCGCGACCCGCTTCTTTGGCCCGTTATTGCAATCAACAACCTTCTCCGCGTCGGCCTCGGGAAAGGGGAGGGAGGGCTCCGAGAGGGACGGGCGGCGGGACGGGTTCACGGCTCAGAAGTCTCGAGGAGTCGGTGCCCCTCGGCCGCCGCGGCGCGGACCGCGGCCACCAGGGCGTCGAAGTCAGGCCAGTCGGCCGGCTCGAACGTGACGACGGTGTCGCCGAGGCCGACGGACAGCTCGCCGTGCTGGAGCCGCGCCGACGACACCGGCGCGAGCGCGCCCTCGGGAGGCGTGGCGGCGGCCTGCCAGACGGAGTGGACGGCCGCGAAGGGGCCGCGGACGTCGACCTGCGCCGGCGTCGAGAGCAGGCGGCCCTGCCCGACGATCACGGCGACCGCGTACGCGACGGCGGCCCCCCCGACGAACGGCCAGAGGATGTCCTCGCCCCGCATCGCCGCCGCCAGCCCGACCGTCATCACGGCCAGGAGGGCGAGGGCGACGGGCCGGGCCTGGGCCTGGAGGGCCAGCCACGGGCGCGACGTGTCGCCGGGGTGGTGGACGCTCTGGAACGTCATCGGCGGTCGGGGAGGCGCCGGAGGTTACGCGTCGTCGTCGGGCCCGAGGAACGGGTAGGCGAAGTGCGTGGCCGGGACGAACGTCTCCTTGAGCGAGCGGAGGCTGGCCCAGCGGAGCAGGTTCAGCTTCGAGCCGGCCTTGTCGTTCGTGCCGGACCCGCGGGCCCCGCCGAACGGCTGCTGCCCGACGACGGCGCCGGTCGGCTTGTCGTTGAGGTAGAAGTTGCCGGCGGCGTCCGCGAGCCGGTCCGTCGCGTGGGCGAGCACGGCGCGGTCGCGCGCGAAGACGGCGCCGGTCAGCGCGTAGGGGCTCGTCGCGTCGACGAGGTCGAGGAGGTCGTCGAACGACCGGTCCGACACGTACACCGACGCGACGGGGCCGAAGATCTCCTCCTCCATCGTCTCGTAGCTCGGGTCGTCGGTGAGGAGGACCGTCGGGTCGACGAAGTAGCCGTCCGCCTTCGAGTGCGAGCCGCCGTGGATCACGTCGACCCCGTCGGCCGCCTTGGCGCGCTCGATGTAGCCCGTGATCTTGTCGTACGCCGTCTCGTCGATCACGGCGTTGACGAAGTGCGAGAAGTCCTCGACCGGCCCGACCGTGATCTCGGCCAGCTGGGCCTCGAGCGACGCGCGGACGGCCGGCCAGAGCGCCTGCTCGACGTAGATCCGGCTGGCGGCCGAGCACTTCTGGCCCTGGAACTCGAACGAGCCCCGCACGATGGCCGTCGCGACGGCGTCGGGGTCGGCGCTCTCGTGGGCCACGATAAAGTCCTTCCCGCCCGTTTCGCCGACGATCCGCGGGTAGGCCCGGTAGTGGTCGAGGTTCGTGCCGATCGTGTGCCAGAGGTGGTTGAACGTCCGCGTCGAGCCCGTGAAGTGGAGCCCCGCGAAGTGCTCGCTCGCGAGGACCGGGTCGCCGACGTCGGGCCCGTCGCCCGGGAGGAACTGGATGACGCCCGGCGGGAGACCGGCCGCCTCGAGCAGCTCGACGATGACCTGGGCCGAGTACGTCTGCGTCGGCGCCGGCTTCCAGAGGACCGTGTTGCCGAGCAGCGCCGGGGCCGTCGGGAGGTTGGCCGCGATCGACGTGAAGTTGAACGGCGTCACGGCGAACACGAAGCCCTCGAGCGGCCGGTACTCGGTCCGGTTCCAGACGCCCGGCGGGCTGTACGGCTGCTCCTCCATCATCTCGCGGTAGAACGCGACGTTGAAGCGGAAAAAGTCGACCATCTCGCAGGCCGCGTCGATCTCGGCCTGGTACGGGTTCTTCGATTGGCCGAGCATCGTGGCCGCGTTCATCCGGTCGCGGAAGGGGCCCGCCAGCAGCTCGGCGGCCTTCAGGAAGATGCCCGCGCGGTCGGACCAGTCCATCCGGCTCCAGTCGTGGCGCGCGTCGAGGGCGCCCTGGATGGCCCGCTCGACGTCCTCGGTCCGGGCCTTGTGGAACGTGCCGAGGGTGTGGCCGAGGTCGTGGGGCGGCCGGATGGTCTCGGTCCGCCCCGTCTCGACGCGCTGGCCGTCGACGACCGGCAGGACCGTCTGCTCCTCGCCCCGCATCGCCAGAAGGGTCTCACGGAGCGACGTGCGCTCGGGGCTCCCGGG
The DNA here is from genome assembly GCA_964229475.1 of Rubrivirga sp. Taxonomy (GTDB): domain Bacteria; phylum Bacteroidota; class Rhodothermia; order Rhodothermales; family Rubricoccaceae; genus Rubrivirga. The sequence goes on along the minus strand of CAXRFJ010000580.1, from coordinate 287 downwards.
CGCGTAGTCGCGGACGGGCGCGTTGCGGGGCGGCGGCGGGCTGGCGAGCGCGTTGTGCATGGGTCGGAGGGTCCGGGGATCGAGGGGTGGGGATCGGGCGGAGGGGCGCCGCCGGCAAGCTAGGGAGGCACCGGCGGTCGTTCGTAGCGCTTCCGGTCAACTTCCCGCAGGCTCCAGGCGAACGGAGCGACCTTTCGGCGCTCCCGCCCGCCCCGCGGGGGGCCCCCCGGCCCGCCCGGTCCGCCTCGGCGCCGCGGGGGAGGCCGCCGGCTCGCTCCCCGCTCCCG
>CAXRFJ010000579.1:0-2464 GCA_964229475.1 Rubrivirga sp. | reverse complement strand
CTGCAGGAGCAGTACACGGGCCAGGACGTGGTCTGGCTCTCGGTCGTTTCCTCGGCGCCGGGCGAGCAGGGCTACCTCGAGCCCGCTGAGATGGACGCGCGCACGGCGCAAGAAGGCGGCCAGCAGACCGCCGTGCTGATGGACCCGAGCGGGGAGGTCGGCCGGCTCTACGGCGCGAAGACCACGCCCCACATGTTCGTGATCTCGCCCGAGGGCACCGTCGTCTACAACGGCGCCATCGACGACCGGCCCACGACCGACGTGGCCGACCTCGAGGGCGCGACGAACTACGTCGTCCCGGCCATCGCCGCCGCGCAGGCCGGCCAGCCGGCGGACCCCGCCACGACCCCGCCGTACGGCTGCTCCGTCAAGTACGCCGACGAGGCGTAGGCGCCCGCCCGGACGGGCCGGTCCGGGGATCCGGGACCGCCCCGGTCGGTTGGGGGCGGATGAACTCACGCCTTTCCCGCGTCCGCCGGGCGTTCCGTTCGCCGGCCGCCGCGCCCCTCGACTCCGAGAACGTCCGCTCGACGCTGGACCGCGCCGAGAGCGGGGCGCCCGCGGCCGGGCACGCCGTCCGCGACCTGTTCTCGACGGACGAGATCTTCCAGCGGATCGTGGCGACGGCGGACGAGGAGTTCGTCCGCTCGAACCGGCTCCTCTTTTTCTCCGGGCTGGCGGCCGGGCTCAGCATCGGGCTCTCGTTCGTGGCGCGGGCCGCGCTGTCGGCCGCCTCGGGCGACCCGAGCGGGCTCGTCGGCGGGATCCTCTACCCGATCGGGTTCCTGCTCATCGTCCTCGGGCGGTACCAGCTGTTCACCGAGAACACCCTCACGCCGGTCACGCTCGTGCTGACGCGGATCGCGAGCCTCCCGCAGCTGATGCGGGTGTGGGGCGTGGTGCTCGCGGCCAACGTGATCGGCGCGGCGCTCGTCGGGCTCGTGCTGGCCACCACCGGCGTGCTCGACGACGACACGTTCCGGGTCGCGGTCGGGATCGCGGAGCACGGGCTGGAGGTGGCGGCCGGCCCGCTGTTCTGGAAGGGCGTCTTCGCCGGCTGGCTCGTGGCCTCGATGGTGTGGCTCAACCACGCCGCGCGCGACACGGTCACGCGCTTCTTCATCGTGTTCGCCGTGATGTACCTCGTCCCGGCGGCCGACCTGTTCCACTGCGTGATCGGCGCGTGCGAGGTGCTCTTCCTCGTGTTCCAGGGGCTCGCGACGCTGCCCGAGGCGGCCGCGTTCGTGGCCATCGTCGTGGCCGGCAACACGGTCGGCGGCGTGCTCCTCGTGGCGCTCCTCAACTACTCCCAGACGCGCCAGCAGCGGTTCCCGCACCGCGACTGCGACGCGATGGAGCTCACGTGGCGCGAGTGGATGTTCGGGATCGGCCGCGGCAAGGAGGCCCGCCAGATGGCGAGCGACAACGCCCCGCTCACCCGCGACGAGTCGATCGAGGGCGCCGAGACGGGGAGCATGCTCGACCAGCCGGTCCAGCGCCCGGCGCGGCCCGACGAGCCCGAGCCGGCGCCGAGGCGGTCCTAGCGGCCGGGGACGACCTGGTAGTAGGTCCCGCCGACGCGGACGTAGGAGTGGCGCGGCGTCGAGACGGTCCGCTGGACGACGCGCGCCGGGGCGGCGGCGTGCGGCATCCGGACGGTCCGGTTGGCGCGGAGGCCGCGGTAGCGCCGCGCGAGCCGGCCGCGCTCCGGCGGGCGCCGGGCGTAGGTCGTGATCCGGACGGCCTCGCCGTTGTGCGCGGGCACCACGAACGTGGAGCGGAGGCTCGGGCGGTAGGTCGCCGGGGCGTCCTGGGCCTGGGAGGGGACGGCGAACGCGAGGGCGAGGAGCCCGAGGGTGGCGAGGCGCATGTGCGAGAGGGCGGGAGAGACGAGAGGGACCTGTACCAAGCCCGGCCCTCCGGGAACGATCGGGGCCCACAGTCGACCGAATCGGAACACATCCGTTCCTCCAGTCCGACTTGATGGTGCGGCTGCGACGCGGCGGCCGGCGGCGCGCGCCCGGGGCGAGACGGCCCGCCGCTGAGGGCAGCGGCCGGTGGGGGAGGGGGGGCCGGGCGGGTCGGGACCGGTCGCGTAGGTTTGGGCAGCCCTCGCCCCCCATGCCGGTTACCATCCACGACGTCGCCCGCCGGTCCGGCGTCTCGATCTCGACGGTGTCCCGGGTCCTCAACGGGACCGCCCCCGTCCGCGACGACAAGCGCCGGCTGGTGCTCGAGGCGGCGGACGCGCTCGGCTACGCCCCGAACCCGGCCGCGCGGAGCCTCCTCGGCAAGCGGACCGGCGGCCTCGGGGTCCTCCTGCCGTTCGTGATCGGGGAGTTCTTCTCGGAGCTCCTCACCGGGCTCGACGAGGTCGCGCAGGACCACGACCGGTTCCTCGTGGTCTCGACGTCGCACCGGCGTCCGGACGACTTCAAGCGGGCCGCGCAGGCGCTCGACCGGC
>CAXRFJ010000578.1:0-4149 GCA_964229475.1 Rubrivirga sp. | reverse complement strand
GCGCGGTCGAGCGCGGCCTCGAACGGGTCCCGGCCCGTGGCGTGGAGCGCGTCGGAGCGGCGGCGGGCCGAGTACTCGCGCGCCTCGTCGGGCGCGAGCAGCGTGTACGCCGTCATCCCGACGCTGTAGAGGTCGCTCTCGGCCCGCGTCTCCTCGCCGCGGTCGACCTCCGGCGCCGCGTACCCCGGCGACCCGGCGCCGACGGCCGACGGCACGACGGCCGTGAGCTCTGAGATCCCGCTCCGCGCGATGCCGAGGTCCACGACGTAGAGGTTGTCGTGGGCGTCGAGGATGAGGTTGTCGGGCTTGACGTCGCGGTGGAAGACCGGCGTGTCGGTCACGGGCCGGCCGCCGTTCGCGCGCGACGGCCGCGCGTGGAGCGTGTGGAGGTAGTCGAGCACGCGGAGCGTGTCGCGGAGCCACGGGACGGCCTCCTCGGCTGCGAACGGGGCCTCCCGCTCGCGCCGCCGCTTTTTGAGCGAGTCGCCCGCGATGTACTCCATCACCACGACCCACCGCCCGCGGTCCTCGAAGAGGGCCTCCACGACGGGGAGCCGCGGGTGCTGGAGCCGGCGGAGCAGGAGCGCCTCCTTGCGCAGGAGGTCCTGGTTGAGCTGGTCGTGCCCCGTGTCGATCCGGCTCACCTTCAGCGCCACCTCCCGCGACCCGAACTCGTGCTCGCCGATGTGCCCGGTGTCGACGGCACGGAGGACGCTCCCGGACGCGCCCTCCCCCAGCGCCCCGAGCACGCGGTACTTGCCGCCGACGAGGTCGCCCGGCCGGAACGGGCCGGCGGGCGCCGGGCGGGCCACGGTCGTCTCGTCGCGGAGCACGTCCATGACCCGGTCGTAGAGCGCCGCGTCGTTCCGGCGGAGCGCCGCCAGCTTCGCGTCCCGCTCGGCCGCCCCGAGCCCCTCCAGTCGGGCGACGAGGTCCTGCGGGGTCGGCGTGCCGGGGGAGGCCATGGGTGTGCGAGCGGCGGTCGGGCCGAACCTAGCGCGCCGGGCACATATGCCGCCCGATCGCCGTCCGCATCGCTCCTTCAGCTTCCGCACGGTCCCATGCCGCCCGTCCGCCCGATCCCGCCCGGCCCCGGGCAGCGCTCCGTCTGGGACTTCCCGCGCCCGCCGGCCCTCGAGCCCGTCGGCGAGACGGTCCGCATCGACTTCGGCGGGCGCGAGATCGCGCGGACCGACCGCGCGCTCCAGGTCCTCGAGACGAGCCACCCGCCGACGGTCTACCTCCCGCCCGACGCCTTCGCCGAGGGCGTCCTCGTCCCGCGCCCCGAGACGTCCGGCTGCGAGTGGAAGGGCCGCGCCGTCTACTACGACGTCGTCTCCGGCGACGCGCAGGCCGAGAAGGCGGCGTGGGGCTACCCCGACCCGGCGCCGCGCTTCCGCGACCTGAAGGACCACGTCGCCGTCTACGCCGGACCGATGGACGCGTGCTGGATCGGCGGCGAGCGCGTGGCGCCGCAGCCGGGCGGCTTCTACGGTGGGTGGGTCACGTCGCGCGTCGTCGGCCCGTTCAAGGGCGCGCCGGGCACGTGGGGCTGGTGAGCACGCCTACCTGACTGCGCCGACCCTGTCCGCCTCGGCGCCGAGGCGGGGTCAGCGGGCGAGCCAGTCGGCGTAGAGCTCGGGGCGGCGGTCACGGAGGAACAGCCGCCGCGCGTGCGATCGGGCGACGGCCTCGAGGTCGACGTCGGCGATCAGGACCTCTTCGGTGCCCTCTCCGGCGCGGGCGACCACAGTGCCGTCGGGCGCGCAGACGAAGCTCTCGCCCGCGAACGTCAGCCGCTCCTCGGGGCCGACGCGGTTGACGAGCGCGGTGACGTACCCGTTCTGGAACGCCGCGACGCGCATCTCGGCCTCGTACAGCCCCTCGGGCCACTCCCCGACGGCCCCGGCCTGCGGCACGACGACGACCTCGGCGCCCCCCAACGCGAGCGCGCGCATGACCTCCGGGTAGTGCCGGTCGTAGCAGATCGCGACGCCGACCCGCCCCGCGGCCGTCTCGTAGACCGGCAGCCCGCGGTCGCCGGGCGCGTAGTAGCCGGTCTCGTGGAAGTGCTCGTAGTCCGTGATGTGGACCATCCGCGTCCGCCCCAGCAGCGTCCCGTCGGCGTCGATGACCGGCGACGTGTCGAACGTCCGGTCGCCGTCGCGCTCGAACAGGTTGAGGACGGCGACGACGCCGCGCGCGGCGCACCGCTCCTGGAACGCCTCGACGGTCGGGCCGGGGATCGGCTCGGCGCGGGCGAGCGCGTCGGGCGTCGCGTGCCGCTGCGGGTAGAACGGCGTGAACGCGAGCTCGGCGAACGCGACGAGGTCGGCCCCGGCGTCGGCGGCGCGCTCGAAGGCGTCGAGGCCGCGGCGGAGGTTGTCGGCGAGGTCGTCGGTGGCGGGCTGCTGGACGAGGGCGAGGCGCATCGGGACGGGATCGGGGTCGGGGTCGGGTCGGAAGGTGAGCACGATCCGTCGGCCGAGCACGCCCACTCCCCGTGTCCTCCAGAGCGAGCGGAGTGAGTCGATGGATCTCCGGCGAGCAGAACGCCCGGCGCGGTCCCTCCCGGCGTGCTCGTCGGCCATCCGTCGTTCCGGGCAGCGCCCTCCGCCCTGGGGACACGCCCGGAACACCGCGCCGATCCGCCCGGGCGAGCAGAGGGAGCCCCCCCTCTTCCCCCGGGTTTCGCGGTCCCTCTCCCGGCGGGGCGGTTGTTTTCCGGCACTCCCAACCCGACTCAATCGACTCATGGAGCGCACGCTCGCCATCATCAAGCCGGACGCCGTCAAGGCCGGCAACGCCGGCAAGATCCTCGACCGCATCCTCGCCGAGGGCTTCGCCGTCCGCGCGATGAAGCTCGTCACCCTGACCCAGGCGCAGGCCGAGGGCTTCTACGCCGTCCACGCCGAGCGGCCGTTCTTCGGCGAGCTCACCGAGTTCATGTCGTCCGGCCCGTGCGTCCCGCTCGTGCTCGAGCGCGAGGACGCCGTCGCGAAGTGGCGCGAGGTGATCGGCGCGACGAACCCGGCCGAGGCGGCCGAGGGCACGATCCGGAAGCAGTTCGCGACGTCGATGGGCGAGAACGCCGTCCACGGCTCCGACTCCGCCGAGAACGGCGTCAAGGAGGGCCGCTACTTCTTCTCGGAGAGCGAGATCGTCCAGAACGGCGCCGACGTGATCGACGCCTAGCGCGTCCGTCGGCCCCCGACTCCGCGGCCGGTGCCCTTCGGGGCGCCGGCCGTTTTTCGTTCGGGCGTCCCCGCCTCGGCGCCGCGGCGGGGTGACCCGGGGCGCGGGCGGCTCCCGGAGGGACGGGCGTCTCCCCTGCCCGCCCATGCGCCCGCTCGTCGCCCTCCTGCTCCTCGCCGCCGGCGCCCGCGCGCAGGACGGCGCCTACGGGTTCGGGTTCGCCTACTGGGTCGTCACCGACGGCCAGCCGGTGGTGTCGGCCGTCGCGCCCGGCGGGGCCGCCGAGGCGGCCGGGCTCGCCCCCGGCGACTCGCTCCTCCAGGCCGACGACGAGGTTCTGACCGGCCTGACGGCCGACGGGGTCGGCGACGCCATCGACGCGGCGCGGGCCGACGACCCGGCGGTCACGTTCGTCCTCGTCCGCGACGGCCGCCGGCGGACCCTCCGCATCGAGCAGGCGCCGTACGAGCCGGGCGACCTCATGCGCCGGAGCCGGACGTTCTACTGCCAGACCGGCGACTGCCTCGACGGCGTCGGCGTGTGGCGGGCGCCCGACGGCGAGCGCTACGAGGGCCCGTTCGTCGACGGCTGGCGCCACGGCGAGGGCACGCTCGCGCTCGCCAACGGCGACCTCTACGTGGGGTCGTTTGTCCGCGGCGCCATCGACGGCGCCGGGACCTACGTCTGGGCCGACGGCGAGCACTACGCCGGCGAGATCCGCAGCGGGCGCCCCCACGGCCGCGGGGTCCGCGCCTACCCCGACGGCGCGCTCTACACCGGGAAGTTCGCCGACGGCGTCCGCCACGGCGTCGGGACCCACCGCCGCGCCGACGGCTCGTACTGGACCGGCGTGTGGGAACGCGGAGCGGGCGTCCGCGGGGCCGACCACGCGGCGGACGGGACGGTCCGGGGCGTCGGCCCGTTCGAGGAGTGAGCCCGCCCGCCTCGGCGCCG
>CAXRFJ010000577.1:0-4371 GCA_964229475.1 Rubrivirga sp. | reverse complement strand
CGAGTAGGGCCCGCCGCTCCCCATCAGCGGGGCGAGGCCGGGCGCCTCGGCGGCGTCGGGGGACGCCTCGGCGATCGCGCCGGGGTCGACGCCGTCGGGCCGGCCGCCGACGGAGGCCGGGCGGTCGGGGGACGCGGTCGGGAGCGTGGTGAACGGCCGGCGGGCGAGCGAGCCGTCGGGCTGCGAGATGTTCTGGAGCGTGGCGCCGTAGATCAGCGGCCCGCCGCCCGCGCCGTTGGCGACCGTCACGGCCGCGGCGCCCGTCTCGCCCGGCGCCAGCGTCGCGTCGACGGCGCCCGGGGTCACCGAGGCGGACGGGGGGGCGGCCGGCTCGCGCGGGGCCAGGACGAACAGGCCGTTCGAGATGTCGTTGGCCACGACGATCCCGCTCGGGAAGTACGGGTAGTTGCTCCACTGGCCGTCGAACCCGTGGGCGTCGCTCGACGGGAACGTGTCGAAGTAGGCCACCTGCGTCAGGAACCCGCCGCCGATCCCGGCCGCGTCGAGGATCTGGAGCCCCGCGCGGTAGTTGCTCTGGAAGACGCGGCCGTCGCGGACGTACAGGTTGTGGTCCGTCGCCGCCGTCGTCCCGTCGTGGAAGAAGGCGAAGTCGGGCTCGTCGAGGTCGAGGAGGTCCATGACGATCGTCCGCGTCGGCGTCGACGAGTTGCCGTCGGTCTCGTCGTTGACGATGAAGTACCGCATGTCGTCGGCGAACCAGCCCTGGTGCGTGTAGCTCGGGTTGGGGTAGAACGCCCGCGAGATCTGGACCGGCGCGGCCGGGTTCGAGACGTCGACGATGGTGACCGTGTCCTCGTTGGACGCGACGCAGATGGCGTGGCCCGAGTAGTCGGTGTCGGGCCCGTCGTAGACGAGGCACTGGGCGTCGTGGGTGTAGCCGTCGCCGTCATAGCAGCCCGCGAACGCCGGGCTCCGCGGCGTCGAGACGTCGACCATGTGGAGGCCCGTGCTGCAGGAGCCGGACGACCCGACGCCGATCGCCAGCTCCGACGCCTCGTCTACCACGAGGTTGTGCGCGTTGCCGAAGCCGGTGTAGCGGGCGTCGGCGGTGAACGTGACGGGCGGGGACGAGACCGTCAGGAGCCGGCCGAGGTCGAACACCTGCATCCCGTGGCTGCCGGCCTCGCTCACGATGTAGGCGAAGTCGCCGATCGTCTTGACGTCGCGCCACGACGAGTTCGAGGTGGCCGTCGGGAGCTTGCCCAGGAAGACGGGCGCCGCGGGGTCGGTGATCTCGACGAACGCCGTCCCGTTGGTGAGCCCGACGAGCGCGAACTCCCGCCCGCTGGCGGCGTCGGTCCACCCCCAGATGTCGTTGCCGGCCGACGGCGCGCCGGAGCCGGGGCTGGCGAACGTGCTGAGCGGCAGGTGGGCCATGAGGTCCACGTCGTGGCAGGCGTAGGGGCCGGCCGTGCCGCCGGCGCAGGGCGTCTGGGCGGTGGCGGCCGTCGCCAGCAGCGCGGCGAGGACGAGGGCGGGGGGGCGAAAGCGCATGGAAACGGGGGGGATGGAAGAGCCCGTGGACCGGGCAAGATCCGCAGCGCCTTCCGCACATGCCACCTCATGGTTCGCCCGCCCCAGAGACGGCGCGACTTCGTGAGGATTCGCTAGTGCCCCCCGATTTCTCCCCGGTGCTTCGGTGCGCACCCGCGTCGCCCGATACTTTCCCGACCTGCTTCCACCCCCGGATCGCTCTCCATGAACATCGCCGTCGTCGGAACTGGATACGTCGGCCTCGTCTCGGGCGTCTGCTTCGCCGAGATGGGCAACACGGTCACCTGCGTCGACATCGACGCCTCGAAGGTCGAGAGCCTCCGCGAGGGCCGGCTCACGATCTACGAGCCCGGCCTTGAGGTCTACTTCGACCGCGGGCGCCGCGAGGACCGCCTCCACTTCACGACCGACCTCGCCGAGGCCCTCGAGCCCGCCGACGTCGTGTTCCTCGCGCTCCCGACGCCGCCGGCCGAGGACGGCTCGGCCGACCTCCAGTACGTCCTCCGCGTCGCCGACGACGTCGGCCGGCTCCTCGCGGCCCACCCGGGCTGGGGCTACAAGGTCCTCGTCGACAAGAGCACGGTCCCGGTCGGGACGGCCCGCCGCGTGACGGCCGCCGTAGAGGCCCACGGGCTCTCGGCGGGCGAGCACTTCGACGTGGTCTCGAACCCCGAATTCCTCCGCGAGGGCGTCGCCGTCGACGACTTCATGAAGCCCGAGCGCGTCGTCGTCGGGACCGACTCGGAGAAGGCGGCCGGGATCATGCGGCGGCTTTACGAGCCGTTCGTCCGGTCCGGCAACCCGATCCTCGTCATGGACGAGGAGAGCGCCGAGATGACGAAGTACGCGGCCAACTCGCTCCTGGCCACCAAGATCACGTTCATGAACGAGATCGCGAACCTCTGCGACCTCGTCGGCGCCGACGTCGACCAGGTCCGCCGCGGGATCGGGACGGACAGCCGGATCGGGCCGAAGTTCTTGTACGCCGGGATCGGGTTCGGCGGGAGCTGCTTCCCGAAGGACGTCCAGGCCCTCCACCGGACGGCCCGCGAGGAGGGGTACTCGTTCGAGATCCTCGACGCCGTCCTCCGCGTCAACGACGAGCAGCGGCGGTCCCTCGTCCCCCACGTCGTCGACGCGCTCGGCGACGACGACGGCCAGCTGACGGGCGTGACGATCGCCCTGTGGGGCCTCGCGTTCAAGCCGCACACCGACGACGTCCGTGAGGCGCCGGCCCACGTGCTGATCCGGGAGCTGGCCCGGCTCGGCGCCGACGTGGTCGCGTTCGACCCCGAGGCCGTGGAGACGACGAAGGCCGCCTTCGAGCGCGACCCGCTCGAGGGCCCGGGCTCGCTGGCGTACGCGTCGAGCGTCTACGAGGCCGCTGAGGGCGCCGACGCGCTCGTCGTCGCGACCGAGTGGCCCGAGTTCCGCCGCCCCGACCTCGCCCGCGTCCGCCGGTCGATGGCGGGCGACGGCGCCCCGCTCGTGTTCGACGGGCGGAACGTGTTCGACCCGAAGCACATGGCCGAGCTCGGGTTCGCCTACCGCTCGGTCGGCCGCCCGTCGTTCCCGGCCCAGGAGGTCCCCGACCGCGAGGCCGCAGCCTAGTTCGTGGGGCGTGGGAGGTCCCGCGCCCTACGCCCCACGCTCCACATCTCATGCCCCGCACGCTCATCACCGGCGGCGCCGGATTCCTCGGCTCCCACCTCTGCGACCGGTTCATCGCCGAGGGCCACGAGGTCGTCTGCATGGACAACCTCATCACGGGCAACCCCGACAACGTCGCCCACCTCATCGGGCACGAGCGGTTCGAGTTCGTCCGCCACGACGTCTCGACGTTCGTCTACGTCGCCGGGCCGGTCGACAACGTGCTCCACTTCGCGAGCCCGGCCTCGCCCATCGACTACCTCAAGCTCCCGATCCAGACGCTGAAGGTCGGGTCGCTGGGCACGCACAACACGCTCGGGCTGGCCAAGGCGAAGGGGGCCCGGTACCTCATCGCGAGCACGAGCGAGGTCTACGGCGACCCCCAGATCCACCCGCAGCCGGAGACCTACTGGGGCCACGTCAACCCGGTCGGCAGTCGCGGCGTGTACGACGAGGCCAAGCGGTTCGCTGAGGCCATGACGATGGCATACCACCGGTACCACGGCGTCGACACGCGCATCCTCCGCATCTTCAACACGTACGGCCCGCGGATGCGGCTCGACGACGGCCGCGCGCTCCCGGCGTTCATGGGCCAGGCCCTCCGCGGCGAGCCGATCACCGTGTTCGGCGACGGGTCGCAGACGCGGTCGTTCCAGTACGTCGACGACCTCGTCGAGGGGATCTGGCGGCTCCTCCACTCGGGCGAGACGGACCCGGTCAACATCGGGAACCCCGACGAGGTCTCGATCAAGGAGTTCGCCGAGGAGGTCGTGGCCCTGACCGGGTCGTCGTCGACGATCACGTACAAGCCGCTGCCCTCCGACGACCCGAAGGTCCGCCAGCCCGACATCACGCGGGCGAAGGAGCTCCTCGGGTGGGCGCCCCGGGTGGACCGCGCCGAGGGCCTCCGGCGGACGCTCGACTACTTCCGCCAGCGCGTCGAGGCGGGCTGACCCGGTCGGCCTCGGGCGGGCGGTGCGACGGTTCGGCCGGCGTGGACGATCTTGCCGCTCTCGTCTCCCCGAACCCTCCGTGACCGACCTCCTGGCTCTTGCCCTCGGCGCCGCCCGCGCCGCCGGCGACGCCATCCTCGCCTTCTACGGCCAGCCGCTCACCGTCGACGCCAAGGCCGACGACTCGCCGCTGACGCAGGCCGACCTCGCCGCGCACCGGGCGATCGCCGAGCGGCTCGCCGGCTCCGGTATC
>CAXRFJ010000576.1:0-2269 GCA_964229475.1 Rubrivirga sp. | reverse complement strand
GCTGGCCGGCCTGCGCGGCGGCGATGGCCGGGACGACGTAGTTCGTCGCGCCCTCGAGGTCGGCCACGTCGGTCGTGGGGCGGTCGGCGATGGCGCCGGTGTAGACGACGCGGCCCGCGGCGTCGATCACGAACATGTGGGGCGACGTCTTGGCGTCGTAGCGCCGCCCGACCTCGCCGGTCGGGTCTAGCAGGACGGCCGACTGGAGCCCCCCCTCCTGCTCCGTCCGCGCGTTCATCTCGGCCGGCTCGAAGTACCCCTGCTCCCCGGGGGCCGACGAGACGACGGACAGCCACACGACGCCGTCGGCGGTGGCCTGCCGCTGGAGCGCCTGCATGTTGCCGCCGCCGTAGTGCTTCCCGACGTACGGGCAGTCGTAGTTGAGCCACTCGAGCACAACCGTCCGCCCGCGGAGGTCCGAGAGCGTGTGCTCCTCGCCGTTCGTGTCGAGGAGTGTGAAGTCGGGGGCCAGGGCGCCCGGCGTCGGCGCCGCGCTGGCGGCCTCCGCTGGCCCGGCCGGCGCGGGCGCCGAGGCGGCCTCGGCAGGGGCGTCGGCGGGCTCGGGCGCGCAGGCGGCGAGGACGAGGGCGGCGGCGAGCAGGAGCGGGCGCATGGCGGTCAGCGGGAGGCGGTCTGCGAGCGGGCGGCGGCGACGGCGTCGAGGACGATGCCCGGCGTGAGGACCTCGGGCAGGAGGACGGGCTCGGCCCCGCCGCCGGGATAGAACACGTAGAGCGGGACGCCGTTTCGGCCGAACCGGTCGAGGAATGCCGTGATCTCGGGGTCCTGGTCCGTCCAGTCGGCGCGGACGGTCGTGACGCCGGCGGCGTCGAACGCCTCGCGCACGGCGCTAGCGGGCAGCGCGGTCCGCGTGGTGACCTGGCACGAGAGGCACCACGTGGCCGTGACGTCGACGAACACCGGCTCGCCCGCGTCGACGAGCGCGTCGACCTCGGCCGCGTCGAAGTCGACCCACGTCTCCTGCTCGGGCGCGAACGCCGTCGCCACGATGGCGACGGCGGCCACGGCCGCCAGCCCGCCGGCGGTCCGCCCCGCGAGCGCGGCCCGGCGCGGGAGGCCCGGGCGCGACCACCGGCCCCACGCCCACGCCGCCAGCCCGAGCGTGACGAGCGCCATCAGCAGGGCCGCCGCCGCGTCGACGTCGAGGAGCCGCCCGAACAGCCACACGAGCCAGACGGCCGTCGCGAGGAGCGGGAAGGCGAGGACCTGCTTGAGCGTCTCCATCCACCGCCCCGGCCTCGGGAGCCGCTCTAGCCAGCCGGGCTGAAACGACAGCAGGACATAGGGGAGCGCCATCCCCACGCCCAGCGATCCGAAGATCGCGAGCGCCACGGGCGCCGGCTGGACGACGGCGAACCCGAGCGCCCCGGCCATGAACGGCGCCGTGCACGGCGACGCGACGATGACGGCCAGCACGCCGGACAGGAACGCCCCGCTGAGCCCCTCGCGGCGGTCGAGCCGCCCGCCCACCGACGCGGCCCTCTGGCCCACCTCGAACACACCGAGCAGGTTGAGCGCGAGGACCGTCATCAGCGCCGCCAGCCCGGCGACGACCGGCGGATACCGGAGCTGGAAGCCCCAGCCCGCGCCGTCGCCCGTCGCCTTCAGTGCGAGGAGCACGCCCGCGAGCGCGAGGAACGAGAGGACCACGCCCGCGCCGAACGCGAGCCCGTGGGCCCGGAGCTCGGCGCGGCTCTGCTCGCGGCCCTTCACGAACCCGAGGATCTTGATGCTGAGGATCGGGAAGACGCACGGCATCAGGATGAGGACGACGCCGCCCAGGAACGCGAACGCGAGCGCGCCCCAGAACCCGAACGCCGCCGCCTCCCCGCCACTCGCGGTCGCCACCGCCGGCGCGCCGCTCACCGGGACGACGAGTTCGACGGCCGTCTCGCCCGCCACGAGCACGCCGCTCAGCTCCGGCGTCGGCGCCTCCGCGTAGTCCGACGCCGCGAGGCGAACGACCCACGCGCCGTTCTCCTCCACGAACGTCTGCTCGGCCGCGTGGTCCAGCACGCCGCTCTCGTCGACGAAGAACGTCGCGCCGTCCAGCGACACGCCCTCCGGCGGGTCGAGCGTCAGCACGTAGCCGACGTCGGCGACGGCGGCCGAGGCGGTCCAGCCGTCGGCCGAGGCGGGCAGGGCGGCGCGGGCCGCGTCGAGCGCGCCCGTCGGCACGGTCTCGGGGCCGACGGGGATCGTCAGGCGGAGCTCGGCGCTGGCCGGGAGGCACACGTCGGCGCAGATG
>CAXRFJ010000575.1:0-6769 GCA_964229475.1 Rubrivirga sp. | reverse complement strand
GCCTCGACGGCGTCGATGGCGGCCTGGATGGAGGCCGTGTCGTCGCCGTCGACGGGCCCGACGGCCCGCACGGTGGGGACCTCGGGCAGCGGCACGCCGCCGCCGCCGTAGCCGGCCCGCGAGAAGTCGGGCATGCGGTTGCCCTCGGCGTCGGCGACGTAGGCCAGCCGGCCGGCCGCGCCGGTCCGGACGATCTCGGACTCCCACGCCTGCGCGCAGGCGGGGCCCGTCCCCCACACGGTCGACCCGGTCAGCAGGACGGCGAGGTGGAGCAGGCGGCGGAGGGGCATCGCAACGAGGGGGCGGGACGGCCGGACAAAGAGACGCCCCGGCGGCCCCTCGGGCGGGCCGCCGGGGCGCGGAGCGCTTACCGCGCGACGGTGAACCGCGTCGTGCGGACGCGGACGTCGCCGGCCGCCTCGGCCGCCACGCGGGCGACGTAGACGCCCGACGGCAGCGGCGCGTCGAGGCGGACCGAGTGGCCCGCGCCCGCCGGGACCGCCGCGGCCGGGACCGACAGCACGCGCCGGCCGAGCGTGTCGAACACGTCGACCGTGACGACGGCCGCGGCGTCGAGGCTCATGCGGAGCGCCGTCGCGCCGGCCGAGGGGTTCGGGGCGGCGCCGTGGAGCACGAAGCCGTCGGGCTCGGGCTCGCCCTCCTCGGCGACGGCGAGGCCGCCGGCGGCCTCCCAGGCCGCGAGCCGGTCCGGGAAGTAGGTGAGCGCGCCGAGCGGGAAGCCGCCCTGGCCGGCCGTGTACGCCGGGCTCGACGTCGAGTAGGCGAGGTCCTCCGGCGGCGGCTGGTCGGCCGGGAAGTACGTGTCCGAGCCGAACGTCCAGTAGCCCGGGTCGGCCGCGCCGTCGCGGAAGTTGCCCAGGAAGGCGATGTAGTCCGTGAGGTCCGGCGGGTTCACGAAGTCGAGGTCGTAGGTCTCATTGTTCCCCAGCATCAGGACCGTCTGCATCGAGTCGGCCTCGGCGTAGCTCCGGACGTTCGTGTCGAGCAGGAGGTACGCCTGGAGCGAGTCCATCGACGCCGTCCGGGCGTCGTAGTAGGCCTGGAGGTCGTCGGTGATCATGTACCCGTTGTTCAGGATCACGGCCGACCGGTCGGACTCGGCGAAGCCGTTGTCGATGTCCGTGTCGAGCGAGTCGAACTGGACCACGCCGTCGAGGCTCTCCTCCGGCTCCGGCGCCTGGCCGAACCCGTAGGGGTTGACCACGAGGTTGTTCGTGAACCGGAAGTGGATGGTCTGGGTGGCGAACGCGTTCGTCGTCAGCTCCCGGCCCGTCACATAGAACGTGTTGTGGTCGAAGACGGCCGTGTTGAGGACGGGCCCGTCGTAGCGGACGATGTAGCCCGAGATGTTGAGGAACGACGTGTTCGTGATCACCAGCGAGTCGGCGCGGACGGTCCGGTAGTCGATCGGCCGGCCGTTCGACGAGCCGTCGTTGCGGACGAGGTTGCGGAACTGGCTGTTGGTGAAGAAGAGGTCCGTGTCGTCCACGTTCACCTCGATCAGCCGTGAGAGGCCGCCCTGGAACACGCAGTCGTCCACGACGAACCGCATGCCGGCGTCGTTGAGCGCGAACGTCGTCGCGTTCTCGGCCTGGCTCGGGGTCACGGACAGGAAGTAGACGCCGTCGAAGTAGGTGTCGCCGGCGAGGTTGAAGTACCGGCTGCCGGGGGGGTTGCCGTCGCCGTCGGGCGTCGGGTGGATGACCGGGCGGTTCCCGTCGCCCTCGGCCGCCTTGATCCGGAGCGTGTAGCCCTGGTTGTTGATCTCGCGGTTGACGCCGTAGTAGGCGCCCCGCTGGAGGACGTAGACGCGGTCGGCCGGGCGGGCCGTGTCGTTCTCGATGGCGTCGTTCAGGGTGCCGGGGCCCGGCGGGACCATGAGCTCGGACTGGGCCGCCGCGCCGGGCGCGAGCAGGCCGAGGGCCGCGGCCGCGAGCAGGCACAGCCCGCGGAATGAAGTAGCAGTACGCATGGGTACGGGGTGGGAGGGTGGGGAAAGGCGACGCCGAGGGTCGGAGC
This sequence comes from Rubrivirga sp., assembly GCA_964229475.1. GTDB lineage: Bacteria > Bacteroidota > Rhodothermia > Rhodothermales > Rubricoccaceae > Rubrivirga. The sequence goes on along the minus strand of CAXRFJ010000575.1, from coordinate 4,729 downwards.
CCGGGCTCCGGTCCGGCCCGGTCGCGGAGGCCGGGCGGGGGGTCAGGGGCGGAAGCGGAGGCCGACGTTGACCGAGCGGCCGTACGACTCCTGCTGGCTGAGGAAGCGGCCCGTGCTCTGGAGCGCGATGTCGGGGCGGTCCGTGAGGTTGTTGAGCTGGGCGAACAGGCTCAGCGCCGGGACCACCCGGTAGCTCGCCTGCGCGTCCCAGCGGACGTAGGTGTCGAAGTAGGAGAGCGTCCGGTCGTTGCTGCCGTAGCCGGTCAGGTTGCCCTCCTGGTAGAGCACCGAGACGCGGCCGGAGAACGGCCCGCGGTCGTAGCCCAGCGACACGTTCGCGACCCAGTCCGGCTGGTCGAGGAGCTGGACCTCCTGGCGGACCGTCGAGTAGGTCACCGTCGGGAGGTAGAACGGGGGCGGGCCGATCTCCGTCGTCGCCCGGACCCGCTCGACCTCCGTGTCCGAGAAGATGCGCGAGACGTTCGCGTTGAACACGACGCCGCTCAGGGGGCCCGGCAGCCACAGGAAGTTGGCCTGCCAGTCGACCTCGACGCCGCGGACCGTCGTGGGCGTGTCGAGGTTGCGCGGCTCGAGCAGCCGGTACCCGACGCGGTCGCTGAACCCGTTGGCGTCGGCCGTCGCCTGGTCCTGGAGCCGGACGTCGGCGGCGTAGATGACGCCCTCGATCTCCTTGTAGAACGCGCCGACCGAGAAGAGGCCGATCCGGTTCGAGTAGAAGGAGACGTAGGCGTCGAGGTTGGTGGCCTGGGCCGGGCGGAGGTCGGGCGAGCCCTTCGTGATGAGCTGGCCCGAGTCGCTGATCCGGACCTGCGGCGAGGTGTCCTGGAAGTCCGGCCGCGACTGCGTCCGGGTGTACGCGAGCCGGACGTCGAACCAGTCGGTCGGGCGGACGCGGAGCTGGACCATCGGGAACCAGTTGCCGTAGCTCTGCTCCGAGGTCGTGTCCCGCAGGACGACCTGCTCGTCCTCGGCGTCGACGTTCACGTTCGGGACGCGGCCGAAGAAGGCGTTGTAGAACGTGGCCGTCCGCTCGTAGCGGACGCCCGGGAGCAACATGACGCGGGGCCCGAAGTTGAGCTCGGTCATGACGTAGCCGGCCGTGACGTCCTCGTCGGCCGTGAAGTCGCGGAAGTCGCCCCAGACGGCCTGGCGCATGCTGTCGCGGAACGCGGCCTGCGCCACCCGGGCCAGCTCGAGGTCCGGCGTGCTCGACACGAGGAAGTCGCCGCCGAGGATCTCGGCCCCCGAGTTCTCGGCGTCGAGGAACGACCGGAGCCCGACCTGCCCACCGGCCGACGACTCGGCGTCGGGGAACAGATCGCGGAGCTCGTCCAGCCCGCCGTTGACCCCGCCGTAGTAGAGGTGGATGTAGCGCTGCGTGTTGTCGTTCTCACGCCGCTTGCCGCGGTACTTCGCGCCCGTCTTGACGTAGCCCGAGAACCAGGAGCCGGCTGCGAACGGGACCCGGAGGTTGCCCTGGAGCCCGAGGTCGCGCTCGGACCCGACCTGCTGCGAGAAGTCGAGCCGCTCGAAGAACGTGTTGTCGACGTTGCCGATGGCATACTGCGGGACCACCTGCGGCCCCTCGTCACGGACGAGCGCCTGGGAGTCGAACGCCGAGTTCTCGCGGAACCGGGCGCGGCTGTCGTACGGCGTGTCGATGCGCGAGCTCGACACGTTGGCCGTGAGGTCGAGCACCGCGAGGTCGGCCAGGTTGAACTCGCCCGACAGCGCCGAGCTGAAGACGTCCGTCTGGAGCTGCGCGTCGCGGACGTCGTAGGTCACGCCGGACTCGCTCGGGTTGTACGTGTTGTCGCGCGAGACGTAGGCCCGGTCGAGCCGGTTGACGAAGTTGGTCCACTGGACCATCCCCATCGGGAGGCGGTAGTCGAGCATGAGGCTCGCGCCGTAGCGGTCGCGCGCCTCGGCCCGGTTCCGGACGTCGACCTCGTCGACGAGGAGGGCGTTGACGGTCTCGTCACCGCTCGTGGCCTGGTTGAGGTAGCCGGCCGTGATCCGCTCTGAGCTCCGGTCGACGCGCTCCAAGTTGCCCTGCGCGAAGACGCCGAGGCGGCCGTCGAGAAAGCGGTTGCTCGCCGAGAGGTTGCCTTTGTAGTCGCCGAACTCGCCCGAGAGCCCGTTGTACCCGGTCTGCGCGAGCGCCCGCGTGCGGAACCCCTCCGGCGCGCCCTGGAGGCTGAAGTTGACCGACCCGCCGATGGCGTCGGCGTCCTGGTCCGGCGTGATCGACTTGTAGACCTCGACGCCCGCGAGCATCTCCGACGACACCATGCTGATGTCCGTCGCCCGCGTGTCGAAGTTGGTCGACGGCAGCTTGACCCCGTTGACCGTCACGTTGTTGTACTTCGGCGAGAGGCCGCGGATGACGACGTTCTGGCCCTCGCCCGCGTCGCGCTGGATCGAGATGCCGGGGAGCCGGCCGACCGACTCGGCGGCGTTGGCGTCCGGGAGCTCCTGGAGCCGCGCCGACGACACGACCGACACGATCTGGTTCGACTGGAGCTGCTGGTTGATGGCGGCCACCTGGCCCTCGGCCTGCGCCGTGATCTCGACGCCCTCGCCCCGGATCACGTCGAGTTCGAGCTGGACGTCGAGCGCGCGCGTCCCGCCCTCGGGCACGTCCACCTCGACGCGCTGCTCGCGGTACCCGATGTACGACACGACGACGACCTGCGGGCCGCTCGGCACGCGCGTCAGGCGGTAGGCCCCGGCGACGTCGGTCGCGGCGCCGAGGCCGGTCCCGTCGATGCGGACGGTCGCGCCGATGAGCGGGTCGCCGGTGGCGGCGTCGGTCACCGTCCCGGCGAGGACGGCCGGGAGCGCCGCCGAGGCGGGCAGGGCCAGCCCCAGGAGCAGGGCCGGCAGGAGGGCGAGTCGGATCCGTCGTGTCATGGATTCGGAAGGAGGCAGTGGCGGGCTAGCGGCGCTCCGTGAGGGCGGCCGCGTCGGGGATCGTCAGGTAGGAGCCCTTGAAGTCCTGGTTCAGCGCGCTCACGACCGCGGGGCCGTCGCCGGGCACCAGCTCGATCGCGGCGCGGCCGTTCGCGAAGGCCACGCGCTGGCTCCGCGTCGGCGTGCCCCAGCCGACCCGCAGCTCGCCGGCGCCGTCGAGGCTGAAGTAGACGTCGCCCTCGTAGTCGAGCACGCGGCGGCCGGCGGCGTCGCGCATCGTGGCGACGACGAGCACGTCCCCGCTGGCGAGCCCTTCGGTCGTGAGGACGATCTCGGCGGGCGTGCCGGCCGGCGTGTCGTAGTAGGTGACCGTGAGCGTGTCGGCCGTCACGACCTCGCCCGCCTCGATGCCGGTCGCGACGAGCGTGTTCTCGCCCACGGCGAACTCGACGTCCCACGTCAGGCCGGCCGCCGGGAACGCGCGCGGGTCGCGCTCGATCGTGCCGAGGTCGCGGCCGTCGAGGGTGAGGCGCGCGGCGTCGGTGTTGCAGTAGACGGCGACGGGCAGCGGCTGGCCGGCCGGGCCGGACCGCTCGGTCCACGTGTGGGACTCGATCCAGCACATCGGGTCGTCGCCGGCGTCGGGGTCCGTCCAGACGCTCTTGAAGACGTAGTAGGCGTCCTTCGGCGTCCCGTCGCGCGTGACGAGGCCCTTCTGGTTGACGTACGGGAGGTCGTTCTCGGGGCGGAGCGGCGTGCCGAAGTCCTTGAACGCCCACTGGGCGTTGCCCGTGAAGTCCGGCAGCGTCTCCGCCACGCGGAGCGACCAGTCGAACAGGTCGACGATGTAGCTCTCCGACCAGTCGCCGTCGTTAGCGATGCTCGTGACCTCGACCTGGCTGACGGCCTCGCTCCACTGGTCGGGGTCCACGAAGCCCTCGCCGTCGATCGGCGTCTCGGTGTGGCGGCCGACGTGGCTCGACCCGCCGTACTCCATGTGGAGCAGCCGCGGGTACCGCTCCTGCGCGTCGAGGAGCGCGGCCTCGTACTTCGTGTAGACGCCGGAGTACCAGCCGGCCCAGATCGACGGCGAGAACACGTCGACGATGTCGGCCCCGTCGTAGTACTTCCGGATGGCCGTCAGGCGCGACGGGTCGAGCTCGTGGGCGACCTCGTGGAGGTGCCGGAGCGCGGCGTTGAGCCGGTCCGTGTCGTCGCCGCCCTCGAAATCCGGGAGCCAGTAGATCTCGTTGCCCAGCGACCACAGGATGACGCTCGGGTGGTTCCGGTTCTGCTGGATCTGCTCGCGGAGGAGGCGCTCCGTGTTGGCCATCCACGCCGGGCCGCCCAGCCCGCCGCGGTTCCACGGGAGCTCGTCCCAGATCAGGAGGCCGAGGCTGTCGGCCGCGGCGTAGACCGTGGGGTCCTGCGGGTAGTGCCCGAGGCGGACGAAGTTGGCGCCGACCTCCTTGATCATCGCCATGTCACGGCGGTGGACCTCGTTCGGGAGGGCCGAGGCGTAGCCGGCGTGGTCCTCGTGGCGGTGCGTCCCGCGCAGCAGGAGCCGCTCGCCGTTGAGGTAGAAGGCGCCGTGCGCGCGGAACTCGAACCAGCGGAAGCCCAGTGGCTCGTCGACCGCGTCGGCGACGGCGCCGGCGGCCCACAGCTCGACCTCGACGGTGTAGAGGTTCGGGTCGCGGGTCGACCACAGCTGCGGATTCGAGACGGGCTCGAACGCCACCGTCACCGAGTCCCGCTTGCCGGCGGGCACGGCCGCCTCGGCCGTCTGCACGAC
>CAXRFJ010000574.1:0-6806 GCA_964229475.1 Rubrivirga sp. | reverse complement strand
TAGTCGAGGATCTTGGAGACGACGCCGGCGCCGACCGTCCGGCCCCCCTCGCGGATCGCGAACCGGAGCCCCTCCTCCATGGCCACCGGCACGATCAGCTCCACCTTGAACTGCGTGTTGTCCCCCGGCATCACCATCTCGACGCCCTCGGCCAGCTCGATGTCCCCGGTCACGTCCGTCGTCCGGAAGTAGAACTGGGGACGGTACCCCTTGAAGAACGGGGTGTGACGGCCCCCCTCGTCCTTCGACAGGATGTACACCTCGCACTCGAACTTCTTGTGCGGCGTGACCGCCCCCGGCTTCGTCAGGACCATCCCCCGCTCGACGGCCTCCTTGTCGATCCCCCGCAGGAGGATCCCCGCGTTGTCCCCGGCCTCGGCCGCGTCGAGCAGCTTCCTGAACATCTCGACGCCGGTCACCGTCGACGTCAGCTTCTCCTCCTGCATCCCGACGATCTCGACGGGGTCCCCGACCTTGATCGACCCCCGCTCGACCCGGCCCGTGACCACCGTCCCCCGGCCCGTGATCGAGAACACGTCCTCGACCGGCATGAGGAACGGCCGGTCGACGGCCCGCTCCGGCGTCGGGATGTACGCGTCGACGGCCGACATGAGCTCCTCGACCTTCGCCACCCACTCGGGCTCCCCGTTGAGCGCCCCCAGCGCCGAGCCCTGGATGACCGGGAGGTCGTCGCCCGGGAACTCGTAGGACGACAGGAGCTCGCGGACCTCCATCTCGACGAGCTCGAGGAGCTCCTCGTCGTCGACGAGGTCGGCCTTGTTCATGAACACGACGATGTACGGGACGCCGACCTGGCGCGCGAGCAGGATGTGCTCCCGCGTCTGGGGCATCGGCCCGTCGGTCGCCGCGACGACGAGGATGGCCCCGTCCATCTGGGCCGCCCCCGTCACCATGTTCTTGACGTAGTCCGCGTGGCCCGGGCAGTCGACGTGGGCGTAGTGCCGGTCGGCCGTCTCGTACTCGACGTGGGCCGTCGCGATCGTGATCCCGCGCTCGCGCTCCTCCGGGGCGTTGTCGATGTCCTCGAAGTTCTTCGCCTCGCCGCCCGACGCCTCCGCGAGCACCTTCGTGATCGCCGCCGTCAGCGTCGTCTTCCCGTGGTCGACGTGGCCGATCGTCCCGACGTTCACGTGCGGCTTGTTACGCTGGAATTGCTCCTTCGCCATGGTTCTGCTGGTCTGAGCGCTCGCGGCGCGATGGGTTGGGTGTCGTGTCTGCGTGCGGCGCGGGCCGCGGAGCCTCCTCCCGGACTTGAACCGGGGACCCCTTCCTTACCATGGAAGTGCTCTACCGCTGAGCTAAGGAGGCGGGGGGACGGCACGCCGGACGGCGGTGCCTGGGAGCGGGAGACGGGACTCGAACCCGCGACCCTCAGCTTGGAAGGCTGATGCTCTACCAACTGAGCTACTCCCGCGACGCAAGCGAGACGTCACGCACACGACGCGAGCGGGCCCGAGACCGGGCCCTCGATCATCGTCTGGGACGCCACACTTGGATCGTGTGGGCAGGGAAGGATTCGAACCTCCGTACTCGTGAGAGAACAGATTTACAGTCTGTCGCCTTTAACCACTCGGCCACCTGCCCGGAGAAAGAACGTGCGAGGCCCGTCGCGGGCGGCTCGGCGGAGCTGGCGAAGGGACTCGAACCCCCAACCTGCTGATTACAAATCAGCTGCTCTGCCAGTTGAGCTACGCCAGCGGCGCGGGCATCGCGGATCGCGAAGCTAGCCCGGCCCGGCGGGGGCCGTCAACCGGAGGCGGCCCGGCTCAGGCCGCCTCGGCGTCTCTTCGCCGTGAGTTCTTCGGTCGGCGGCGCCACCAGCGCAGGAACGCGAGGCTCAGCGCGACCGCCAGCGCGGCCGTGACGGTCCGTCCGTAGGCCGCCAGCCAGTCCAGCACCCGCTCCCACTCCGACCCGAGGACGGCCCCGCCCCACACCAGGAGCGCGCTCCAGGCGATGGCGCTGACGGTGGCCCAGAGCGCCGTCGGCGCCCAGCGGAGATCGGAGGCGCCCGCGAGCAGGCCGATCACCGCCCGCCCCCCCGCCAGGAACCGGTTGGCCGCGACCACGCCGTAGCCCCACCGGCTCAGCCACCGGTCCGCGCGGGTGATCAAGTCGCGCGGGCTCCACCGCAGCCGCGCCGGGTCGTGGATCGCCGGCCCCATCCGCCGCCCGAACCAGAAGACGGTCAGGAACCCCGCCGCGCCGCCGACCGACGCCAGCCCGACCGTCGGCGCCATCTCGAGCACGCCGAGCCCGACGAGCGAGCCGCACAGCACGATGACCGTGTCGCCCCAGATCGGCGGGACGAGGTTCTCGCCGTAGGCCACGGCGAGCAGGACCGCATAGATGCCGCCGGGCGGGAGCCCGCGGATCCACGCGACGGCGTCGGCGACCCACTCACCCACCCGGCACCTCGCGCGCGACGAGGAGGCAGACGGCGTGCGCCGCGGCCCCCTCCCCCGTCCCGACGAACCCCATCCCCTCGCCCGTCGTGGCCTTGACCGAGACCTGGCCGGCCTCGACGGCCATCGCCTCTGCCAGCCGCCGGCGCATCGCGTCGACGTGCGGGCGGAGCTTCGGCCGCTGGAGCACGACGGTCGCGTCGACGTTGTCGACGGCCCAGCCCGCCTCGGCCACGCGCTCCATCACCGCGCCGAGGAGCGCGATGCTGTCCGCGTCCTTGTAGGCGGCGTCGGTGTCGGGGAACAGGGCGCCGATGTCGCCGAGGGCCGCGGCGCCCAGGATCGCGTCGATGACGGCGTGCGTGAGGACGTCGGCGTCGGAGTGGCCGTCGAGGCCGACCGCGGAGGGCACCTCGATGCCGCCGAGGATCAGCCTCCGCCCTTCCGTGAGGCGGTGGACGTCGTAGCCGTGGCCGATGCGCATGGGACGAGTGGACGAGTGGACGAGTGGACGAGTGGACGAGTGGACGAGTGGACGAGTGGAAGATGCCTCCGCCGCGGCGCCGCGGCCGACGGGGACCGCCGGAACGTTCCGTCGCCGACTCCTAGCCTTCCGCCCACCGGGCCCACAGGGCCTCGGCGAGGGCCCAGTCCGAGGGGCGTGTGATCTTGACGGTCCGCGCGTCGCCCTCGACGATCCAGACCGGGTGGCCGGCGTGCTGGAGGAGCCCGACCTCGTCGGTGGCGACGTGTCCGGCGGCGTTGGCCGCGGCGCGGAGAAGCCAGTCGCGGCGGGCGCCCTGGGGCGTCTGCATCGCCCACAGGCCGTCGCGCGGGACCGTCGCGCCGAAGAGCGGCCCGTCGCCGCCCGCTCGGAGCGTGTCGGCCACGCGGACCGCCGCCGCCGCCGCGCCGTGCCGGCGGACGGCCTCGACGACGGATGCAATAACGGACCGCGTCACGAACGGCCGAACCGCGTCGTGCACCAGCGCGACCTCGACCCCTTCCGGCAGCGCCCGCACGCCACACTGGACGGACGCCTGGCGCGTCGGCCCGCCCGCGACCACCTCCGCCTCGGCCCCGTGCTCGGCCAGGAGGTCGCGCGTCGCCTCCTCCTCCCCCGCCGGGACCACGACGACGGCCGGGCCCACGTCCGGGTGCCGGAGAAAGGCCCGGAGCGTCTGGACGAGGACCGGGGCGTCGCCGAGGCGGCGGAATTGCTTCGCCGGCGCGCCGGCCGCCGCCATCCGCGACCCCGACCCGCCCGCCGGCAAGACCACGCCGACGGAATTCGACCCCTGACTCGCCTCCGTCATCCGACCGAGGGGGGCCGTCTCGACGACGCACCGCCAGCCGATCGGGCTCCCAATCCCCAGTCCCTCATCCCCACGCCCTCTACAGCACCAGCATCGCGTCGCCGAACGCGAACATCCGGTACTCCTCGCGGATGGCCTCTTCGTAGGCCTCCATGAGGAGGTCGTAGCCCGCGAACGCCGCGACGGTCATCAGCAGCGTCGACTTCGGCCGGTGGAAGTTGGTCAGGAGCCGCTCGGCGACGTGGAACGTGTGGACCGGGTAGATGAACTTGTCGGTCCAGCCGCTTCCCGCCTTGAGCGTCTTCGACGCCGAGAGCGACGACTCGATGGCGCGGATGACGGTCGTGCCGCAGGCCGTGACGGTCCGGCCCGGGACGGTCAGCGCGGCGTTGACGGTCTCGGCCGCCTCGGAGAGCACCTCGAAGTACTCCGAGTCCATCCGGTGCTTCGAGAGGTCCTCGACCTCGACCGGGTTGAACGAGCCGAGGCCGGTGTGGAGCGTGACGCAGGCGACCTCGCACCCCTTGTCGGTGAGCGCCTGGAGGAGGCCCGGCGTAAAGTGGAGCCCGGCCGAGGGCGCGGCGACGGCCCCCCGCCTCCGCGCGAAGATGGTCTGGTAGCGAACGCGGTCGGCCGGCTCGGCGGGCCGGCGGAGGTACGGCGGGATGGGCGTCTCGCCGATCGCGTCGATCTGCTCGTAGAGCTCGTCCGGCGTCCCGTCGAACATGAACCGGAGCGTCCGCCCGCGGCTCGTCGTGTTGTCGATGACCTCGGCCGCGAGCCCGTCGCCGAACACGAGCTTGTTGCCGACGCGGACCTTCCGCGCGGGGTCGACGATCGAGTCCCACAGCCGGCTCTCGGCGTTGAGCTCGCGGAGGAGGAACGCCTCGACCTTGGCCCCGGTGTTCTCCTTGATCCCGCGGAGCCGGGCCGGGAACACCATCGTGTCGTTGGCCACCAGCACGTCGCCCGCGTCGAAGTACTCGGGGAGGTCGCGGACCGTCCGGTGCGCGATCGTCCCCGACGCCCGGTCGATCACCATCAGGCGCGCGGCGTCGCGGGGCTCCGCCGGGTACGCCGCGATCGACTCCCGAGGGTACTCGTAGTCGAAGTCGCTGAGGCGGAGCGAGTGCTGCCGGAACGAGGGGTGAGCAACCTGCATGCGAGGCGGAGCCGTGGCGCGGTGGGACCGCAGGCGGGGCGGCCAGGAGGGGCACGGGCCGGCGGTGGGGACCGCCCGAATGCGACGGAATATAGCCGCCCCCGGAGGCGGTGTGGGCACAAGGGGTTACGCCCGCGCCGGCCGGACCGTCCCCGAGACCTCGCCGAAGCCGACGCGGCGGCCGCCCCGGGAGGCCTCGCCGGAGAGGACCACGCGGTCGCCGTCCTGGAGGAACGTCCGCGTCTCGCCGCCGGGCAGCGCGATGGGGTCGCGGCCCCGCCACGTGAGCTCGAGGAACGAGCCGTAGGTCCCCGGCTCCTCCCCGCTGATCGTGCCCGAGGCCATGAGGTCGCCGGGCCGGGCGTTGCACCCGTTGACGGTGTGGTGGGCGAGCTGCTGCTCGGGGCTCCAGTAGAGGTTCGTCGCGTTCGACCGCGCGACCACGGCCGCCTCGGCGCCCGCCTCGCGCATCGCCGGCGTCTCGAGCGCCACCGTCAGGCCGACGTCGAGCGAGCGCGGCTCCGTCTGCCGGAGGTACGGGAGGGGCTCGGGGTTCGCGCCCGACTGCGGCTCGCCCTCGACGCGGAAGGGGTCGAGCGCGGCCGTCGGCACGACCCACGGCGAGATCGAGGTCGCGAAGCTCTTGCCGAGGAACGGCCCCAGCGGCACGTACTCCCACTTCTGGATGTCGCGCGCGCTCCAGTCGTTGACGAGGACGAACCCGAAGATGTGGCGCCGGGCCTCCTCGACCGGGATCGGCTCGCCGAGCGCGTTGCCGGGCCCGACGAAGAAGCCCAGCTCGAGCTCGATGTCGAGCAGCCTCGACGGCCCGAACACCGGCGGCGCGTCGTCGTCCGGCTTCTGCTGCCCGCTCGGGCGGACCACGTCGGTCCCGCTCACGACCACGCTCGACGCCCGCCCGTGGTAGCCCACCGGCAGGTGCAGCCAGTTCGGCATGAGGGCGTTCTCGGGGCCGCGGAACATGGTCCCGACGTTCGTCGCGTGCTGGCGCGACGAGTAGAAGTCGGTGTAGTCGCCGATCTGGGCCGGCAGGTGCATCGTGACGTCGGCGAGCGGGACGACGGCGCGCTGGCGGAGCGTCTCGGCGTCGCGGAGGGCCGGCGAGCCCTCCGTGCTCAGGAGCTCCTGGAGGTGGCCCCGCACGGCGTCCCAGACGTCGGGCCCGAGCGCCATGAACGCGTTGAGCGACGGCCTGTCGAACACGGGCTGCCGCCCCGCGCCCGGCACGCCGAGCACGCCGTGGCTCTCGAGGACGGCGAGGTCGATCACGAACTCCCCGAGGCGGACGCCCGCCCGCGGCGGCTCCTTGTCGGTCGAGAACACGCCGTACGGCAGGTTCTCGAGGCCAAAGCCGGAGTCGGGGTCGATGTCGAGGAAGGGCGTCATGTCAGGGGACCAGGGTGCGGGAGGACAGGGGATCAGAATGCGGCGGGGAGTAGGCAGAGCGGGACCCGGGGAGCCTGTTCCCCTGCAGTCCGCCCCCTGCCGGCCTGCTAAATCCAGCCCAGCGCGCGGAGGTCGTCGCGGGGCTCGGCGAAGGAGCAGGAGCCGAACGAGAGCGCCAGCTGCTGGCGGGCGTCCGCGACCTCGGCCGCCGACATCCGGAGCGAGCGCCAGCGGAGGCCGTCGTCGACGGACCACGCGCCGGGGTCGGCGTCGTCGAGGAGCTCGGCGAGGTCGTCCGGGCCGAGGCCGTGGAGGCGGGCGAGCGCGGCGCCGCCGAAGACGCCCAGGAAGCCGTGCATCCGGGCGCCGACCGCGTCGTCGTCGTTCGGGAGCGGGTGGTGGAGGCCGGCCGTCGCCTTGAAGGCCGCGCCGCCCCGGATCACGCCGTGGATCGCGCGGGCGAGCGTCTCGACGTCCGGCACGAGGTCGGGGGTG
>CAXRFJ010000573.1:0-3574 GCA_964229475.1 Rubrivirga sp. | reverse complement strand
GAGGAGCCGGCGGAGATCGGCCGCGACAAGCCGGCGGTCGTGTTCGGCGCCGAGCCCGTCTGGGGCGCCGGGCGGTGGCCGGAGGTCGTCGCGCGCAAGTCGTCGGTCCGGGCCCAGGTCAACCGCGCCCGAAACAAGGGGCTCGTCGCGGAGGAGTGGCCGGCCGCGCGGGTGCGCGCCTCGGCGGAGCTGCGGGCCGTCCTGGCCGACTGGCTCTCGCGGCGGGGCCTCCCCCCGCTCGCCTTCCTCGCCGACCCGTTCGTGCTCGACGAGCCTGGCGACCGGCGGTTCCTCGTCGCCACGCGCGACGGCGCCGTGGTCGGCTACCTCGTGCTCCGGCCCGGCGCCGAGGCGTTCGTCGAGTGGATCATCCGGTCCCGTGACGCGCCGAACGGGACGGCCGCGTTCCTCCTCGACGCGGCGCTCCGGCGGCTGGCGCCCGACGTGCCGTTCACGCTCGGGCTCGTCCCGCTCTCGACCTTCGCGCCGCTCTCCGAGCACGCGCCCGACCTGTTCGTCCGCGCCCTCCTCGCGTGGACGCGGGCCCACGCGACGCGCTTCTACAACTTCGACGGGCTCCAGCGCTTCAAGGCCAAGTTCGTCCCCGACCGCTGGCGCCCGCTCCACCTCGTCACCGACGGCCGGCCGATCACCGTGTTCACGTTCCACGACGTGGCCGCGGCCTTCGCCCGTCCGCGCGGGCCGACGCGGTTCGTCGCCCGGGCGCTGGCGGACGCCGCCGCCGAGGAGGTCCGGCGCGGCGTAGAGGCGGTCCGGCGGCGGGTCAGTTCGCCCTGAAGACGAACGTCGCCTGCGTCGTCTGGGGCACCTGGAGCGCGTTCGACGGGAGCGGCTGCGCGCGGCACCGCGAGATCACCTGGCTCACGGCGCTGTTGAGCGCGCCGACGCGCGTGACCGGCCGGTCCGCGAGGTACTGCCCGTTCGGGGCGAACGTCACGCGGTGGACGACCGTCCCCTCGACGCCGCCGAACGGGGGCGTCGGGCAGTCGAACGTCCGGTTGCCGAACTGGAAGCCGACCTCGGCGGGCGCGTCGCCGCCGGAGCCGGTGCCGGCGCCGTCGTTGGTGCCGGCGGTGGGCGAGTCGCCCTGCGAGGTGCCGGTGCCCTGCGTCGGGCGCGGCTGCGTGGGCGCCGTCGGGTTCGGCTCGGGCCGCGTCGCGCGCGACGGCGGGTTCGGGCGCGCCGGGCGGGCCTCGTCGCTCTGCACGGGCCGGGGGAGCGGGCGGTCGGGCCGCGGCGGGGTCGGCTGGCGCTCCGGGACGCGGGCGCGCGTCGGCGCGGGCGGCGTCGGGCGCTCGGGCTCCGGCTGGGTCATCTGGTCCGACGACGCCCCGGCCTCGGCGCGCTCCGGCGGGCCGGTCTGGACCGGGACCGTCGGCGCCGGGCCGAACTCGATCTCCGTCAGCTGCGGCGGGTAGTCGGGGTCCGTGGCCTCGGGCGGGATCGAGACCGCCACCGCCAGCAGGAAGAGCACGACGATGTGGATCGTCACGCTGAGGAGGAGGCCGTCGCGGTCGTCCGGGGAGTACACGGCTAGGGAGCGGGGGGAGCGGGCGTGCCGAAACGATACGCCAGCGAGACCCGGTGCGAAAACCCGAGCTCGCTCGCGAGGCCGCCGAAGTCGCCGAACCCGTAGTCGACGGCGAGCGGCCCGAGCATGACGCCGGCGCCGACGGACGGCGTGATCTGCGTCCCGAACCGCTCGCTCGTCGTGACGTCGGCGATGCCGGCGCGGAAGGCGAGCACGTCGCGGTACGTCATCTCCGCCCCGACGCGCGGGAGGAACGCCACGGCGCCCTCGCCCACGTCGAGCACGTTCGCGGCCCGCCCGTCGAACACGAGGTCGAGGTCGGCCGCGAGCGTCAGCCCGACGTCCTCGGACAGCGGGGCCACCGTCGCGGCGCCGAGGCGGGCGACCGGGAGCACGCGCTCGGTCAGCCCGACCGGCCGGCTCTCCTCGTCCACCTCTGCGAACCGGTCGGCGTCGACGGACCACGACTGGATCATGCCCGGGGCGTCCTGCACGTTGAGCCCGAGGCGGACGCGCCCGAGGTCGAGCTGCGCGCCGACGTCGAGCGAGTAGCCCCAGGCGCTCGCGAAGTCGCCCACGCCGCGCCGGATGACCTTGGCGGAGGCGCCGACGGACAGCTTGTCGCTGATCCCGCGGGCGTACGACACGAACAGCGCGTTGTCGGCCGCCGAGAAGTAGGTGACGTCGTCCGGGTTGATCTGGCCCGTCGCCGGGTCGTAGGCGTCGAGCGTGTTGGCGATGTCGTCGACCGCGGAGCGGACGAACGAGACGGCGACCGTCGACTTCGGCGAGAGCGGGTAGGCCGCGGCGGCGTAGTCGAACGAGACGGCCCCGTCGAACCGCTCGGCGTGCATGTAGGCGGCCTCCGGCGCCGCGAGCCCGTCGAGGCCGGCGACGTTCCAGTAGCCGGCGGTCACGTCGTCGGCGTGGGCCACGTAGGCCCCGCCCATCCCGAGGGCCCGGGCGCCGACGCCCGAAGCGAGGAATTCGGCGCCGTACTTGACGGTCGTCTGGGCCGCGCCCGCCGAGGCGAGCGAGAGGGCGACGGCGAGCACGCCGAGGCGCGAGAATGCGATCATGGAGTCTGGAGGGGACGACGTACCAGGATGCAGACGCGCGCGGGGTGGGGTGCGGAAGCGGGAGGGGAACGGCGTGAAAGATCCGTCATTGCCGACGGCCGGAGCAAGGCGCTACCGCGCGCCCCCCGCCGCGGCCACGGCGCGCTCGGCCTGGAGCACGTGCCGGAGGCTGTGCTGCCCCATCGCCTCGAGGAACGCGCCGAGCGGGAGCCGGAGGACCGCCAGGAACGGCGACGCGATCCTGATCCGGCCGAGGTCGAGCCCCGCACCGGCGTCGATCACGGCGAGGTAGCGCGCGATGTCGGCGTCGAACCGCTCGACGGCCCGCGGACGGTCGACGGCGGAGCGGAGGCCGTCCGCCTCGGGCGGCTTCATGGCCCCGGCCGTGGGGAGCGCGCGCGAGCCGGGGGTGACCGAGCCGATAAAGAGGCGGCTGACCCAGCCGTAGCGGAACGGCCCCTCCCCGCGCGGCGCGGCCGGGTCGGCGACGGCGGCCTCCATCCGCGGGAGGTACCCCTTCGCGATCTTGTTGAGGTGGACGACGCACTCGCCGGCCGACCAGCTCGTTTCGCTCGGCTTGGCGTTGAAGGCGTCGTCCGACAGCCCGTCGAGCAGGGCGTGCAGGCGCGCCTGCGATTCGAGGTACGGGGCGCTCAGGTCGCTCATGGCACGTCGGTTCTGCGGAGGCGGGCGGCGAAGGCGCCGTCGGTGCCGTGGACGTGCGGGAGCGCGCGGTACACGGCGCCGTCGACCAGCGCGTCGGGGACGAGGCCCTCGACGGGCTCGAGGCGGAAGTCGTCGTGCCGGTCCAGGAAGGCGGCCACGCGGTCGTCGTTCTCCTCGGCCTCGACGGAGCACGTCGAGTACACGAGCAGCCCCCCGGGGCGGACGTGCCGGGCGGCGGCGTCGAGGAGGGCGTCCTGGAGCTGGGCCAGCTCGGCCA
>CAXRFJ010000572.1:0-2538 GCA_964229475.1 Rubrivirga sp. | reverse complement strand
GCCGAGGCCGAGCTCCGCGAGCGCGAGCGGATCGCGCGGCTCCTCCACGACGACGTCCAACAGGCGCTCTACGGGCTCAAGATCCACGTCGACCTCCTGTCGCGCGCGGCCGGCGACACCGACGGCCTCGGCGCGCGCGTCGAGGGCTACGTCGACGAGGCCATCAACCAGGCGCGGCTCCTCGCGACCGAGCTCCACCCGCCGTCGCTCTCCGACGACGGCGTCGGCGCCGCGCTCGGCTGGGTCGCCGACTACGCCCGCCAGCGGCACGGCCTGAGGGTCCACCTCGACGTGGCGGCGGCCCAGACGCTCCCCTCGCCCGGCGTCCGGGCGCTCCTCACGCGCGTGGCCCGGGAGCTCCTGCTCAACGTGGTCAAGCACGCCGGGACCGGCGAGGCGTGGGTCCGGGCGTGGTGCGACGCCGAAGGCTGCCACCTGTCGGTCCGCGACGAGGGCCGGGGGTTCGAGGCGCCGGGCGCGGAGGCCGCGGCCGGGCGGGGCCTCGGCGAGCTCCGCCACCGCCTCGGCCTCGCCGGCGGCGCGCTGGCGGTCGAGTCCGCCGCCGAGGCGGGGACGACGGTGACGGCCCTCCTCCCGCTGGGCGACGGGGCGTGACGGCGAGGCGTGAGGGAGGAGGCGGACGGCACGGGTCCGCCCGCCTCGGCGCCGTGGCGGAGGGGGCGGCGTCGCGCTTCGCTGGTGTCATCCCGAGCGAGCCGCGCTCCGCTCGGGGGGACACGCCGAGGTGGTTGCGCCGTCCTCGACCGGACCACTCTGCCCACTCCCCGATCCCCCGACCGGAGCGAACCGGAGGTCGGCGCAGCCAGCTACAGCATCACCTCGTCCTCGTAGCACCAGCCCCACGTCTCGCCGGGCTCGAGGCTCCGCACGACGGGGTGGCCCGTCCGGTGGTAGTGCTTCGTCGCGTGCTTGCCCGGCGACGAGTCGCAGCAGCCGACGTGGCCGCACTCGAGGCACACGCGGAGGTGGACCCACCGGTCGCCCCGCTCCAAGCACTCCTCGCAGCCCTGCGTGCCCGGCGTCACGTCGTGGACGTGGTCGAGGTGCGTGCACCCGGCGGTCGGGTCGGGGTCGAGGTGGACCGGGGTCGAGGTGTCGACCCAGTCGGCGCGCTGCGTGGGCATGGGCGGCGGGGCGGGGAGAGCGGGCGTCCGACCGTCGGCGACACGGAAGAGGTCCCCGGCGTCGATGAACGCCTGGGGCGTGCCGCCGAGCAGGACCTCGTCGCCGCCCTCGAGGACGAAGCCGCCGCCGGGCTCGCGCGTGATCTCGCCGTCGCGCGAGACGTGGACGACGTGGAGGAGCCGCTCGTCGAGCTGGAGGGCCGCGAGCGACTGGCCGGCGGCGTGGGCGCCGGCGCGGATCGTGACGGTGCGCGTCGAGAAGCAGTCGGCGGCGAGCTCGCAGCGGACGGCCGGCGTGTCCATGGCGTCCGTGTCGAACGCCTCGTAGCTCCCGCGGCGGAGCGTCTCCTCGTGGCGGAGGATCTCGGCCGGCGCCACCTGGTAGCGCCGGAGGACGTCGTCGAACAGGCCGACGACGGCCTCGAACTCGGTCGCGATGGCCCGGTCGGCCCCGGCCGCGACGAGCTCCTCGGCGTCGTGGGTCGTCGGGACCGACGCGACGATCCGCGTCGTCGGGCTGAGGGCCCGGGCGACGGACACCACGCGGTGCGTCATTTGGGGGTTGTCGTCCGGGACGACGAGCATCTTGGCCCGCTGGAGCCCGACGGCCTCGAGGATGTGGCGCTTGGCGTAGTCGCCCCGGAGCACGCGCAGGCCCGAGGCTTCCGCCTCCCGTGCGCCCTCGGGCGACAGCGTGACGACGGCGAACGGGACGCCGGAGCCCTCGAGGACGTGGACCAGTTTCCGCGCGGCGTCGCCGTAGCCGGCCACGATCGTGTGGTTCTCGAGGTCGGCGAAGTGGCCGGCGGCCTCGGCCGCCTCCGCCTCGGTCGGCTCCGGAGCGGGGCCGGCCCCCATCCGCTGGAGCGTCGACGCCAGCCGGCCGGCGTAGGGCGCGGCCACCGGCGTGAGCGCCATCGAGAGGACCGTCGCCGCGATGAAGAGCGGCGCGCCGACGTCGTCCATCCCGAGCGGCGCCAGCCCGACCTCGCGGCCCGACCGCTCCAGCACGAATGAGAACTCGCCGACCTGGGCCAGCCACAGCGCCGTCGCCGCTGCCGCGGGTGCCGCTCGCCCGACCGTGCGGATCGCCACGACCGTCGTCGCCAGCTTCACGAGCGCGACGACGGCGAGCGCGGCGAGCACGAGGCCGAGGTTCTCCACGAGGAAGCCGAGGTCGAGGAGGAGGCCGACCGACACGAAGAACGTCGCCGAGAACAGGATCTGGAGCGGGAGGATCTCGCTCAGCGCGTGCTCCGAGAACCGGCTCTGGCTCACGACGAGGCCGGCCAGGAACGCGCCCAGCGAGATCGACACGCCGGCCAGCCCGACCGCGTACGCCGTCCCGAAGCAAATCGCGATGACGGTGAGCAGGAACAGCTCCGGCGAGCAC
>CAXRFJ010000571.1:0-2145 GCA_964229475.1 Rubrivirga sp. | reverse complement strand
CGCTCCGTCCGCAGCTGATGGTCGAGAAGGGGCTCGGCGACCGCGCCCCGCTCCCCGTCAAGACGATCCCGGCCCACTTCTCGGCCGTCGGCGAGGCCACCGACGACGACGTGGCCCGCGTGTTCGGGTCGGAGGCCGCCGACGGCGGCGACCGGTTCCTGAACGTCGGGACGCCCCTCGGGATGGACTCGCCCGTGTGCCTCGACCTCGCCCGGTTCGTGGAGCGCTCGAACGCCGTGTTCGGCAAGACCGGGACGGGCAAGAGCTTCCTGACGCGCCTCCTGCTGGCGGGCACCATCGCGACCGGCCGCGCGGCGTCGCTCGTGTTCGACATGCACGGCGAGTACGGGTACGCCGTCCGCCAGGAGGCCGGCGAGGGCGAGGGCGCGTTCGTGAAGGGGCTGAAGGACCTCTTCCCCACGCGCGTCCAGCTCGTCACGCTCGACCCGCAGTCCCTCCGCCGCCGCAGCCAGTCGGCCGACGTCGAGCTCCACCTCTACGCCGACCAGGTCGAGCCCGAGGACGTCCTCCCGCTGCGTGAGACCCTGAACCTCAACGCGACGGCGACCGAGAGCACGTACGGCCTCAAGAAGCAGTACGGCAAGAACTGGCTGGCGCGGCTCCTCAAGGCCGAGCCCGCCGAGGTCGAGCAGATGGCCGAGGAGACCGGCGCGCACCCCGGCGCGCTGTCGGCGCTCAAGCGGAAGCTCGACCGGCTCGACGGCCTTCCGTTCTTCCACACGGAGCCCTCGGCCGGCAAGCGCGACGCGATCGACGAGCTGTTCGAGTCGCTCGACCGCGGCCGGTCGGTCGTCCTCCAGTTCGGGCGCTACAAGTCGCTCCTCGTCTACCTCCTCGTCGCGAACGTGATCACGCGGCGCCTCCGCGACCGCTACGAGCGCAAGATGGAGGAGTACGAGGCCACGAAGTCCGAGGCCGACAAGCCGCAGCAGCTCCTCATCACGATCGAGGAGGCCCACAACTTCCTCGGGCCCGAGACCGCCCGGGAAACGCCGTTCGGGAAGATCGCCCGCGAGATGCGGAAGTTCTTCGTGTCGCTCCTCATCGTGGACCAGCGGCCGAGCGGGATCGACGAGGAGGTGCTCTCGCAGATCGGGACGAAGCTGGTCGCGCAGCTCAACGACGAGAAGGACATCGCGGCGGCGCTCGTCGGGACGCCCGGTGCCTCGGGCCTCCGCCAGATCCTGGCCTCGCTCGACTCGAAGCAGCAGGCGCTCCTGCTCGGCCACGCCGTCCCGATGCCGATCACGATCCGCACCCGCGACTACGGGCCCGCGTTTTTCGACGACGTCCGCCAGCGCGTCGGCGGGCCGCAGGCGGAGACGGCCGGGGCGATGCAGGCCGAGCTGGGGTCGTTGTTCTAGCGCCCGCCGGCGCGAAACCGGACGCCGTCGCCGTCGGCCGACCGCACGAGCAGCTCGCCGTCGGCGACCTCGAACCGCTCGGCCTCGCGGAGCTCCGTCAGGAGCACGACCGACAGCCGGACCCGGTCGCCGGACTCCCCGATCAGCGTCGTCCCCAGGCTGCCGACCTTCAGGGACCCGCCGTCGCGGGCGCTGTAGTCCCCTCCGTAATGGTTCGCGGAGGTGCGGCCGAACACGGTCCCGTCCGCCGAGAACGTCGCGGTGAACAGGCTGTCGGGGAAGCGGACCGCCTCGCCGTCAGAGACGGCCGAGACGGCGATCCAGGGGGCGGCCGCGCGCAGGTCCGCGACGCCGGTCGCGCCCGCAGTCGCGGGAGGCAGCACGTCGGCGGAGCCGAACGCGTCGCAGCCGAAGAGGACGACGAGGCCGGAGAGGAGCAGAACGCGAGGCATCGGGACGGGGTCGGTGAGCGCCCACAAACTGACACACGATTTCCGACGACGAGATGCGGATCGGCGTGCCCTCATTGGACGCCGCGGCTCAGGGCGCCGTCGGCCCCGGCGAGCGCTCCGCGTCGGCGGCGTCGAGGACGATCTTGAACGTCGTCCCCTCGCCCGGCGCCGAGCTGTCGACGGTGATCTGCCCGCCGTGGTACTCGTCGACGATGCGGCGGGCGAGGCTGAGGCCGAGGCCCCAGCCCCGACGCTTCGTCGAGAAGCCCGGGCGGAACACGTGGCGGGCCGTCGCGCGGTCCATCCCC
>CAXRFJ010000570.1:0-8548 GCA_964229475.1 Rubrivirga sp. | reverse complement strand
GCCGCGAGTTCCTGGGCGACGGGAGCCACGAGCTCCGGCCGCCCATCGTCGCCCTGCCCGGGTTCGCCGAGCCGCGCCGCGACGGCGCCCTCGACGACGACCGCGTCCGGCGCCGGTTCGTCGAGAAGATCTACACCAACGCGAGCCGGCTGGAGTCCCTCACGCGCGACCTCTCCGACATCTCGAAGCTGGAGACCGGCCGCCTTCAGGTCACCCGCGCCCCGTTCGACCTCGGCGCGCTCGCCACCGAGGTGGTCGAGGGGCTGGAGCACGCCGCCCGTGAGCACCGGGTCGAGCTGGCGGTCCGCGTGCCGGCCTCGCTGCCGCGCGTGCTCGGCGACCGCGACCGGATCCGGCAGGTGCTCACGAACCTCGTCGAGAACGCCGTCAAGTACAACGAGGCCGGGGGCCACGTCGAGGTCGCCGCGCGCCTCCGCGACACCGGCGACGTCCGCGTCGCCGTGGTCGACGACGGGATCGGGATCCCGGAGGACGCGCTCGGCCGGCTCACGGAGCGGTTCTTCCGGGTCGACAAGAGCCGGTCGCGGGCCGAGGGCGGGACGGGGCTCGGGCTCGCCATCGTCAAGCACATCCTCGAGGCGCACGGCCAGCGGCTCGACGTCGAGAGCCGCGTCGGCTACGGCTCGGCGTTCGCGTTCGCCCTCCCGCCGGCGCCCGTCGGCACGGGCGACGGGGCGGCCGAGGCGGCCCAACCGGCACCCTCGGAGCCGGACGGGGCCTAGCGACACCTGTTGGAACAACCGCCTGCGGGCCGGCCGTAGGATCCCCCCCTCCGCCCCCGGCCCGTGACGCTCTCCGACCTTATCCAGCAGGACTCCTTCGCCTCGCTCGAGCAAGAGGCGCTCCTGAACGTCCTCGCGACCGCGTCGTGGATCTCGGGCGAGATGACGGCCGCGATGGCCCCGCACGGCGTCACGCAGGCCCAGTACAACGTCCTCCGCATCCTCCGCGGCGGACACCCCGAGCGCTACGCCTGCTCCGAGATCGGCGAGCGGCTCCTCGACCGGACGCCCGACGTGACGCGCCTCCTCGTCCGGCTCGAGGCGCGCGGCCTCATCAAGCGCGAGCGGGCCGAGCACGACCGCCGCGTCGTCGAGGTCCGCATCACGCCGGAGGGCCTCGACGTGCTCGACCGGCTCGACACGCCGGTGTCCGAGACGATCGCGCGGCTCGGCCGGCACCTCACGGACGACCAGTTGGCCCAGCTGTCGCGCCTGCTGGAGACGCTGCGGACGGACCAGGAAGCGTAGCCGCTCCCGCCTCGGCGCCGAACCGCGGGGGCGACGTCAGGCGCGAGGCGTCGCGAGCGACAAGCACGACGAGAGCCCCCTCCACACGGCGCGGAGGAGGCTCTCGAACAGAGGGATGCGAGGCGGGCGCGCTACCAGGCCGGCTGGCCGCGGACCGCGGAGAGCGTCGCGGGCGCCGGGCTCGGGGCGAACGTGCCAACCCAGACGACGTAGGTGCCCGGCGCCGCGCGGGCGAACGTCACGGCCGGGTTGCTCCCGTTGGCGTCGTCGGAGCAGTGCCACCGGCCGGACGGGTCGGAGACGAGGAGCGTGGTGTCGGTGCCCGAGACGGCGTAGATCGCAAGCGGCCCGTCGCCCTCGACGGACAGCTTGGCCGACGGCCGGGCGTTGTCGATGTAGCCCGAGCACCCGCTCCCGGGGACCGCGTTCCGGTCCGACCCGCCCGCCTGGAGCTGGGTCGAGACGGCCTCGTCGGCGATGGAGAGCGTGTGCTGGGGGGACGCGCTCGTGCGCGGCTGCGCCTGGGCCGTGGCGGCGAAGACGACCGAGAGCGCGAGGAGGGTGACGAGACGCATGGCCGTGGGGGGGTGGAGGACCGGGAGATCTGCAAACGCAGTGCCGCGCCGGATTGGTGCCGGCGCCTGCATGATCGGTTTGTGTCCTACATGGTTCCGCCGGGCCGGAGAAGTGCCCCGGGGGCGCCGTCACGGGTCCTGCCCCAGGGCCACCTGCCGAGCCCTGTGACGAGGCTCGCCGACCGCCCGCTTTCCTACTCGACGGTCAGCGTGGCTCCGCTGGCCGACGCGCGGCGGTAGTACGTCCCGACCCAGATCGAATACGTCCCCTCGCCGCCGTCGACCGTCGCGCGGGGGTCCGAGCCGTCGGCGTCGTCGCTGCACGTCCAGGAGCCGTCGGGGGCCTGGACCACGAGCGTGAGGTCCTCGTCGCCCGTCGCGCCGACCGTGACCGGGCCGCTGGCGTCGACCGTGGCCGACGGGGTCGCGCTGAGGAACCCGTGGCACGCCGCGCCCTCGACCGGGTTGAGCACGGTCCCGCCGGCCTCGACCGGCGTCACGGACGGCGCCGAGACCTGCACGGCCGCCGAGCCGCCCACGATCTCGGACCCCGTGTACACCCCGTCGGACTGCGGCTCGACGCCCGGGCCGCCGCCCATCCCGAAGTCGGTCTCGCTCACGACGAGCTCGCCCGGCATGGCCGCCAGCGTCGCCTCGGCCGAGCCGCCGCCGAGGTCGCCGAAGGCGCCCACCCAGACGAGGTAGAGCCCGGCCTCCGGCGCGTCGATCTGGACGCCCGGGTTGAGGCCGTCGGCGTCGTCGCTGCAGAACCAGCCCCCGCCCGGCGTGCGGACGAGGAGCGTGAGGTCGTCGTCGGAGCTGGCCGAGATCGCGAACGGGCCGTCGCCGCGGAGCGTCACGCCGGCCGTCGGCGCGGCGTCGACGTAGCCCGCGCAGGAGGCGCCCTGGACCGGGTTCGGCCCCGTCGTCTGGAAGGCGACCGTCGCCGTCTCGCCGCCCTCGTCGTTGGCCGCCACGCGGACGTCCGGCACGGCGCCGACCTCGAGCGGGAGGTACGTGCCCTCCGAGAACGGCCCGCCGCCGTAGTCCTCGATGTAGTCGTCGTAGATCTCGACCTCGGACTCCGTCTCGGAGATCGTGAGCGTGGCGTCGACCGGGTCGCTGAGCGAGAACGTCCCGGCCCAGACGACGTACCGCCCGCTGGCGGGGTCGTAGACCTGGACGAGTGGGTCGGTCCCGTCGAAGTCGTCGTTGCAGAGGATCTCGCCGTCGGGGGCCTGGACGAGCAGGACGAGGTCGGCGAGCGCCGTGGCCCCGACGGTGAGGACGCCCGTCCCGCCGTCGGCGTCGTAGTCGATCGCGGCCGTGGGGCTGCCGGCGTCGACGTAGCCGGTGCAGTACGTGCCGGCCCCCTCGTCGCCGAACGACTGGGCGGAGTCGGGGCCGCCGGCGTCGACGGTGACCGTGATGGCGCCCTGCTCGGCCTCGAACCCGCCCGCGGCCTCGATCACGCCGGCCTGCGGGGCCGCGTCCGGGTCGAGGACGGGCGGCGGGGGCGGCGTGCCGGCCAGGAGCGTCGCGCTCATCCCGGCGGCGTCCGGCGTGAAGCCGCCGACCCAGACGACGTAGCGCCCGGCCGCGGCGCCGTCGTAGCTCAGCGCCGGGAGGACGCCGTTCGTGTCGTCGTTGCACGTCCACTCCCCGTCGGGGCCGTAGACGGCGAGCGTGGCGTCGAACCCGCCCTGGACCCAGATCTGGAGGTCCCCCCCGCCCCACTCGACGGCCGCGTCGGGCGCGGACGCGTCGACGTAGCCGACGCAGCCGGGGAGCGTGAGCTCGTCCACCGCGCGGGCGTCGAACGTGACGGTCGCGGCGCTGGCACCGGGCGTGAGCGTGCCGGCGACCGGCGTGGCGTCGGTCATCGGCTGCGCCGAGACGGCCGAGACGAGTCCGAGGGAGAGGGCGGCGAGGAGCGCGCGAGCCATGGGTCGGGGGGAGGAGGGGCCGCAATCTCGACACGAGGCCCCGCCCGTTCCACCCCCGGCTCAGGGGAGGGCCGACCGCGACACGACGAACACGGCGCCGGCGCGCGGCGCGACGGTGGCCGCCCCGCCGGCGACCTCCGGCGCGGGCCCGACGGCCAGCGCCAGGGCCCCCGCCGCCTCGGCCCGGGCGGGCGCGGCGCCCACGTTGACGACGACGACCGCCTCCGCCTCGGCGGTCCGCCGCGTGAACCGGAGCACGTCGCCGGACGCGTTCCACTCGAGCGTGCCGCGGGCGAAGAGGTCGGCGTGGTCGCGCCGGAGGCGGAGGGCGCGGGCCGTGGCGGCACGGAGCGCGGCGTCAGGCGCGACGGGCGCCCCGCTCGGCCCGACGGCGTAGTCGAGGTCATCCCAGAGCATCGGCCGGCGGTTGTCGGGCGCGCGGCCGCCGGCCAGCCCGACCTCGTCGCCGTAGAGCACGTGGGGCGCGCCGGGCAGCGTGGCCTGGAGCAGCCGGTACAGCGCCACGGCGCGGAGCGCGTCGGGCCCGGGCGGCGAGACGTCGTAGCCGGGGCGGACGCTCGGCGTCGCCTCGGCGTCGTCGAGGACGTTGGCGTTGCGGAGGGCCGTCGCGAGACGGGGCGCCTCGGGGCCGCCGGCGACCGCCCCGACCGCCGGGAGGTGATCGGGCGGCGCCGCGGCGTAGAGGTCCGCCAGCTCGGCGGCGACGTCGGCGGCCGACACCTGGGGGCCGGCGGGGTCGAGGAACAGGCGGAGCACGCCGAAGGCGCGCGGGTCCTCCACGGCGTCGAACGCGCCGAGGTCCGGGAGGCCGCCGTCGGCGCGGGCGCGGCCGAGGAGGACGGCCTCGGGCTGGATCGCCTTGACCACGCGCCGGAGGCCGCGGTGGAACCGGGCCGCCGCGGGGTCCGCGTCGAGGCGGAACCCGTCGACGCCGTCGGACGGGTCGCCGTCGCCGTCGGGGTCGAGCCAGCGGACGGCGACCGCGAACGCGTTGGCCGCGGCGCTGTCGGCGCGGGCGGCCGTCGCCGCCAGCGTGCCGGGCCAGCCCACGTCAAGGACGACGCGGAGCCCGCGGCCGTGGGCGGCCTCGACGAGGTCGAGGAGGAGGCGGTCGGCCCGCGAGGTGCCCCAGGTCGCGGGGTTGCCGGGGTCCTCGATCCCCGCCATCTCGCGGTCCCGGGCCGGCTGCGGCCCGAGCCACGGGTCGACGTGCCACGGCGCCTCGGGGTCGGCGACGCGGAGGACGAGGGCCGTCACGCCGAGCGAATCGAGCGCCGGCAGCCGCTCGATCACGCCCTGGAGGTCGCCGCCGTAGCGGCGGAGCGGGACGGTGCCCTCGGGCGTCCCGAGCGCCCGCTCCCAGGCCGCGCGCGCCGCGGGGTCGGCGGTCCACTGCGTCGGCCGCCAGCCGGCCTCGCGCAGCGCCGAGGCCGGTACGCCCGAGGCGCGGGACACGGACGCCGGGGTCGGCGCGGGCGACGCCGCCCCGTCGCGGAAGCGGTCGACGTCGATCTCGTACCAGACGGCCTCGGCCGCCCACGCCGGCGGCGTGTCCGGGACCGGCGGGAGGTCGTTCGGGCCCGGCCGCGCGTCGCCGCCGGAGCGGGCGCCCCCGGCGACGAGCGCGAGGGCGAGGAGGGCGAGCGGGCGGGCGGACGTCATGGGGTCTCGAAGCTAGCCGCCGCGGGCGGACGGTAGCTTGCCCGCCGACGCCTCCGCCCCATGTCCGACTCGCCGTCCCTCCTCCAGACCGTCCGCGCCGAGGTCCGCGCGCTCGACCCGTCGCCGCGGGCGCTCCGGTCGTTCGGGCTCGTCGTCGGCGGCGTGCTGCTGGCGGTCGGCGCGCTGCTGGGGTGGCGCCGCGGCGGCGGCCCGTGGCCGTGGGCCCTGAGCGGCGCGGGGGGGCTGCTGATCCTGCTCGGCCTCGCCGTGCCCGCCGCCCTCCGGCCGGTGCGGACGGCGTGGATGACGCTCGCGTTCGCGCTCGGCTTCGTCATGACGAAGGTGCTGCTTACGCTCGTGTTCGTCCTCGCCGTCACGCCGACCGCCTTCGTCCTCCGCCTCGTCGGCAAGGACCTGCTGCACCGCCGCCCCGACCCCGGCGCGACCTCCTACTGGCTCCCCCGCGACGACGGCCGCCCCGACCGCGAGAGTCTCGAACGCTATTTCTAGTGCGTGGCGCGTGGTGGATCGTGGGATCCCTACGCTCCACGTCCCACGCCCGACTCCGTGACCGTCCTCGGCCTGTCCTGCTTCTACCACGACGCCGCGGCCGCGCTCGTGCGCGACGGCGAGATCGTGGCGGCGGCGCAGGAGGAGCGGTTCTCGCGGCGGAAGCACGACCCGTCGTTCCCGCACGGCGCCGTCGGCTACTGCCTCCGGGAGGCGGGCCTCGAAGACGCCAGCCAGCTCGACGCCGTCGCCTTCTACGACAAGCCGCTGCTGACCTTCGAGCGCCTGCTCGAGACGTACCTCGCCTACGCCCCGCGCGGGCTAGCGTCGTTCCTCGAGGCCATGCCGCTTTGGCTCAAGCGGAAGCTCTGGACGCCCGACGTCGTCCGGACCGAGCTCGGCGGCTACGACGGGCCGATGGTGTTTTCCGAGCACCACCGGAGCCACGCCGCCAGCGCCTTCTTCCCCTCCCCGTTCGAGCGGGCCGCCGTGCTCACGACCGACGGCGTCGGCGAGTGGGCCACGACGAGTTGGGGCGTCGGCGACGGGGGCGGGCTCGACCTGAAGGCCGAGATCCACTTTCCGCACTCGCTCGGGCTCCTGTACTCGGCGTTCACGACGTTCTGCGGCTTCAAGGTCAACTCGGGCGAGTACAAGCTGATGGGCCTCGCGCCCTACGGCGAGCCGCGCTACGTCGACGCCATCTACGAGCACCTCATCGATCTCAAGCCCGACGGGTCGTACCGGCTCCACGCCGACGCCTTCACGTTCCCGGTCGGCCTCCGGATGACGGGCCGGCGGTTCGAGGCGCTGTTCGGCGGGCCGGCCCGCGCGCCGGAGTCGCCGCTGACGCAGCGGGAGATGGACCTCGCGCGGAGCGTGCAGGCCGTCGTCGAGGAGGCCGTGCTGCGGATGGCGCGGCACGTCCACGCCGAGACCGGACAGCCGAACCTGTGCCTCGCCGGCGGCGTGGCGCTCAACTGCGTGGCGAACGGGCGGCTGCTCCGCGAGGGCCCGTTCGAGCGGGTCTGGGTCCAGCCCGCGGCCGGCGACGCCGGCGGGGCGCTCGGCGCCGCGCGTGTCGCCACGCACGAGTGGGCCGGCCTCGGGCGGACGGTCCGCGAGGCCGACGCGATGCGCGGGTCGTACCTCGGCCCGGCGTGGACGCCCGAGGCGATCCGCGCCGTG
The DNA here is from genome assembly GCA_964229475.1 of Rubrivirga sp. Taxonomy (GTDB): domain Bacteria; phylum Bacteroidota; class Rhodothermia; order Rhodothermales; family Rubricoccaceae; genus Rubrivirga. The sequence continues at coordinate 1,375 of CAXRFJ010000570.1, read as the reverse complement.
CTCGACGCCGAGGGCCTCCCCTACGACGAGGCGCCCACCGAGGCGGCCCTCGTCGACCGCGTGGCCGGGCTGCTCGCCGAGGGCGCGACGGTCGGCTGGTTCCAGGGCCGCGCCGAGTTCGGGCCCCGCGCGCTCGGCCACCGCTCGATCCTCGCCGACCCGCGCGACCGGGCCACGCAGCGCCGCGTGAACCTCCAGATCAAGTTCCGCGAGAGCTTCCGCCCGTTCGCCCCGTCGGTGCTGGCGGAGCGGGCCGAGGAGTTCTTCGACCTGGGAGGGCGGGGGGCGAGCGGCGAGCGGGAAGGGACGCCTCTCGATGCCCCCTCCCCCATGCCTCACGCCTCGCCTCCCGAATCCCCCTACATGCTCCTCGTCGGGCCCGTCCGCGACGCCCACGTCGAAGGCGCGGGGCTGGAGCGGCTGGGGCGCGTCGAGAGCGCGGTGCCGGCGGTGACGCACGTCGACGGGTCGGCCCGCGTGCAGACGGTCACGAAGGCGCGGAACGGGCTGTACTACGACCTCCTCAAGGCGTTCGAGGCGCAGACCGGCTGCCCGGTCCTCGTCAACACGTCGTTCAACGTGCGCGGCGAGCCCATCGTCCACGCCCCGGCCGACGCGGTCCGCGTGTTCCGGCGGACGCACATGGACGCGCTGGCGATCGGCCCGTTCGTCGTCACGCGGGAGGCGCTGCCGGAGGCCGAGCGCCGGCCGTTCACGGCGGAGCAGATCGCCGAGGCCTACGGGCTCGACTAGCCGCGGGCCTGTGAGCGGCGTGTGCAGGCGGCCCGGACGGCGTGCGAATTCGCGGCGTGGGGGATCTCTCGGCCGGTCTCGCGGTATGTTGGTGCGCACATGCCCGTGACGGCCACCCCCTGTGGACTGTTGCGGGCGCTGTTTTCCCGGAGCACGCGGGGCCGACAGATCCGAGTCGAGCTATCTGGCCCACCGTCTTTCGCCTTTCCCTGTCGGCGCTCCACACCCTGTTTCCCGCAGACATGAAGAACATCTACGTCGCGAACCTCCCGTATTCCTCGGGCGACGACGACCTCCGCTCCCTCTTCGAAGAGTACGGCACCGTCGACAAGGCGACCGTCATCAAGGACCGCGACACCGGCCGCTCGCGCGGCTTCGGCTTCGTCGAGATGTCCGACGACGGCGAGGCCGACGCGGCCATCGAGGGCCTCAACGGCCACGAGATGGGCGGTCGCCCGCTCACGGTCAACGAGGCCCGCCCGCGCACCGAGCGCTCCGGCGGCGGTGGTGGAGGCGGCGGCTACCGCGGCGGCGGTGGTGGCGGCGGCGGCTACCGCGGCGGCGGTGGTGGCGGCGGCGGCTACCGCGGCGGCGGTGGTGGCGGCGGCGGCTACCGCGGCGG
>CAXRFJ010000569.1:0-2121 GCA_964229475.1 Rubrivirga sp. | reverse complement strand
GGGTCGCCGGCGGCCGTCGCGCGGGCGTCCTCCTCGAGCCGCCCGCGCAAGATGGGGAGCGCGGCGAGCAGGCCGTCGGCGAGGGCCTCGGCGTGGGCCGGCGCGACGGGCGCGAGGAGGTCGCGGGCGAGCCGGCGGAAGCGGTCGACCTCGGCGCGCCCGTCGCCGGGCCGCTCGGCGGCGAACGCCGGGAAGAGGAGCGCGAGGGCCCCGTCGACGACGGCCTCGGCGAGGTCGACGGACGGGGCGCGCTCGACGTGGGCGCGGCGGCGGGCCGCGACGTCGTCGGCGAAGGCGTCGGGGTCGAAGTCGGGGGGCGGGATCGGCGGGGTCATCGGCGGGGGCGCGGCGACGGGTCGTACGTCCGTCTGCGTGCCGGGTCCCGCCGCCTCGGTGGCCCCGCCGCCTCGGTCGGCCCCGCCGCCGAGGCGGGCCTACTCGGCGGCGGCCTCGAGGGCGCGGCGGGCGCGCGCGAACCGGTCGCGGAGGCGCGGGGCCTCGACGCCCCGGTACGCGGCCTCGAACCGGGCCTCGGACGCGTCGAGCACGCGGAGGAGGTCGCGCGCCGCGGCCCGCTCGGCCGCCGCGTCGGTGCTCCCGACGGCCCCGATCCACACGGGCGCCGTGTGGGCGAACGGGTACGCCGCCATCGACGGCCAGCCCGTCGGCGCGTCGCCGACGGCGCGGAGGGCGACCCAGCCGCCGTCTGGCAGGTCGACCGCGCCGCGCAGCGACCGGCGGCCGGCCGCCGCCAGCCCGTCGAGCGTCTCGACGACGGCGCCGTTCACGACCACCTCGACGCGGTCCACCGGCCCCGCCGACGCCAGTTCGGCCGTCCACTCCGTCCGGCCGCCCCCGATCACGCCGCCCGGCGCGGCCCCGCCGATCCGAACGTCGAGGAAGGGCCCGGTGGTCACGAAGCTCCGCCCGGCCTGGAGGGCCGCGAGGTAGTCGGCGTACGTGGCGCCCTCGTCGGCAGCGACGTAGAGGCGCGTCGCGCCTGGCGCCATCGTCCGGTAGAAGTTGCTCATCACGTCGCTCCCGGCCATCGGGAGGGCGGCGTGGCCGAGGGTGAGGAGGCGGTACCAGAGCGCGGCCGTCCCGACGTCGTCGGTCCAGAGGCACACGACCTCGAGGGCGTCGAGCTCGCCGAGGGCGCCGTCGGCCACGAGCTCGACGGGCACGGAGCGCCCGGCGCCCTCCGCGAACGGGTCGCGCACGCCGACGGGGTGGACGTACGTCGCGACGCCGCCCTGCGCGCGCGCCCACGCCGTCGCCGTCGCGTTCTCGCGGTCGTCGTCGCCGAACACCTCGTAGCCGGGCCCCCAGATCCACGGGTGGAAGAGGGCGTCCGTCCCGACGAGCCCGACGTGGCCGAAAAAGTGGGACCGGACCTCCTGCCCGAACTGGCGGACGGGGAACGCGTCGGTCCGGTCGGCGCCCCAGACCTCGTCGTCGACGTAGCGGTTGTGGAGGTTGGCGACGAGCGGCGTCGCCACGTCGAGGGCCTCGGCGGCGAGGAGCCCGTCGAGGTCGGCGGGGTCGAGCGCGTAGGGGCCGCCGTAGTTGAGGTGGAAGTGGTGGTCGGCCGCGAGCCATCCGTCGGCGTCCCAGACCGGGTCGAGGGCGAGGTCGACGACCGCGTCGCCGTCGGCCGGGACGGTCGCGCGGGCCGTGACGGTCGGCGTCGCCAGCCCCTGCACGGCCGCGACGCGGACGCCGCCGGCCGGCGCCCGGACCGTCAGCGTGCCGGGCGAGGTCGTGTAGACGACGCCGTTCTGCCCGTCGAACCACGCCTGGCCGTCGGGGAAGAGCGGGTGCCCGTCGGCCGTCGTGAGCGCCAGCCGGGCCGGCGCGGGCGCCCCCCCGATCGTGGTGCGGACGGTGACCGTGCCCGCCTCGGTGCCCCAGTCCCACGCCTCGACCGCGACCTCCTCGGGCATGCCGCCCTCGGCCGGGATCCGCACCAGGCGGAACCGCTCGTCGGCGCCGGCCTGGGAGAAATAGACGTGGCGGCCGTCGGCGCTGAAGGCCGGCGCGAGGGGCGGCGCGGGGCCGGCCGTGAGGCGGACCGTCGGGCCGGGGTCGTCGAGGTCCATCAGCACGAGCTCCCAGCCGTCG
>CAXRFJ010000568.1:0-5854 GCA_964229475.1 Rubrivirga sp. | reverse complement strand
CGCGCACGCCCGCGACCTCGTACGGGCGCCGCTCGCCGAGCCACACGCACGCCGCGCAGTGGACGCCGTCGACGTAGAGGTCCACCTCGCGGAGCCCGCCGTCGAGCGGCCGCGTGGCCTCGACGAAGCCGGGCCGGTCGAGCTCGGCGAGCGCGAGGGCCTCGGGCGCCTGCGGCCGCCCGGCGGGCCGCGCCGACGGCGCGATCTCGCGGAGCCGGTCGTACGTCCCGTCGAAGCCCGCCGCGGCGAGCGCGTCGCGGACGACGGCGCAGCCGGTGCAGCAGCACGCCTCGCCGGCGCCGCTCCACGCCGGCTTCGTGCCGACGGGCAGCCCGCAGTGGGCGCACGGCGCGCTGGCGGCGACCTCGCGCTGGGCCGGGGCGGCGCTCGTCATCGGGCGGCGGACGTGTCGGCTGGCGCCGTCTCCACGAGCCGCACGCCGCCGTCGGACCGCGCGGCGATCACGGTTACCACCGCGGCGCCGACGCTGATCGCCAGCAGGAGGACGATGAAGGCCGGCCACGCGATGTGGCTCGGGACGAGCGGCGGCCGGCGGTCGGGGGGAGGCGTCATGGGAGGGGAGTCGGGGTGCCCGCCGGGAGCCTCGGCGCCGAGGTGGGAGAGAAGACCCCGGGGCGGGGCCCCCAGCGGACGTCGTCAGGTTCGCGAGGGCCGCGGCGGGCGCCCGTCTGCCGTGCCCCACGCCGCGGGCCGGCCGGAGCCGCCGCCGCGTGCCGGGGCAGCCCCTACACGGCGCCCGCGGCGTGAGCGGGCGCCCGGGGGCGCCGGGGCCCTCAGCGGCTCGGGCCGAGGAGCGTGAACGGCGCCTCCTCGACGGTCCCGTCCGAGAACGTCAGCCGGACGACCGCCTCCGCCTCGGCGCCCGTCTCGAACGTCCCGCCCGGAACGGTGATCACGCCGCCCACGCGCGCCATCGCGCGGCGGGCGACGGGGACGGGCGGCGTGGCGCCGAGGCGGAACGACCCACCGGCCGGCGACACCAGCTCGGCCTCGAACGTGGCGTCGGCGGCGGTCTGGTTCCGGACGCGGAGCGTGACCCGGTTCGCCACGCGCCCGTCGGCCAGCTCGAGGAACGGCTCGCCGACGGCCCGGATCACGTCGACGTCGTGGGCGTGGCGCGTCGTGAGGGCCACGGTGAATACGGTCGCGACGGCCACCAGGAGGAGGCCGTACGCCGCCGTCCGCCCGCGGACGACGCGGATCGCCTGGCCGTCGAGCGCGCGCTCCGAGGTGTAGCGGATGAGCCCGCGCCGGAGGTCGAGCCGGTCCATGATCGCGTCGCAGGCGTCGATGCACTGGGTGCACGCGACGCACTCCATCTGGAGCCCGTCGCGGATGTCGATGCCCGTCGGGCACGTCCGCACGCAGGCCTCGCAGTCGACGCAGTCGCCCAGCGGCGGCCGGAGCCCGGCCTGCTCCTCGGCGATCGCCTTCTTCCCGCGCCTGGCCCGCGGCTCGCCCCGGGTCGGGTCGTACGAGACGATGAGCGAGTCGGGGTCGAGCAGGACCGACTGGAACCGGGCGTACGGGCACGTGATGGTGCACATCTGCTCGCGGAAGACCCCGAAGTCGAACAGCACGAGCCCGGTCGTCAGCGCCGCCAGCACGAAGTAGCCCCAGTGCTCCGTCGGCGGCCCGGTCATCCAGGCGACGAGCCGGTCCCAGCCCACGAAGTAGGCCGTGAACGTGTGGGCCAGGAGCGCCGAGACGACGACGTAGACGGCCCACTTGGCGGCCTTGCGCCACGCCTTGTCGAGCGTCCACGGCCCCGCGTCGCGCCGCGCGCGGACGTGCTCCGGCCCCTCGAGGAGGCGCTCGACCGGGCGGTACAGGAACTCGAGGTAGACCGTCTGCGGGCAGCCCCACCCGCACCACACGCGCCCGAGCAGCGCCGTGACGAGCGCGATCGCGACGAGTGCCGCGATGCCGACGAGCAGCAGGAGGAAGGTGTCCGTCGGGTAGAACGTGAACCCGACGAACGTGAACTCGCGCGCGGCGAGGTCGAGCAGCACGGCCGGCCGGCCGCCGACCCGGACGACGGGGAGCGCGACGAAGAACGCGATGAGCCCCCACCCGACGACGAGGCGGCGGCGCCAGAACCGGCCCCTCGAGGGCGTGGGGTAGAGCCAGCGGCGCGAGCCGTCGTTGCGGAGCGTCGAGAGGACCTCCTCCGGCGAGTCGAGGATGCCGACCTCGGAGGCCGGGACGAATGCGGACACGGGGGGATCGGGAGTCTTCGGCCGCCAAGGTCCCGGCGCCCGCGTCCAGCGGCGGACGGCCAGGCGCGCGGCGGCGTGTGGGGGCAGCCCCTACCTGTTATGACAAGGCGGCGCCGCGTCCCCGCCCCGTCCGCCTCGGCGCCGAGGCGGAGCCTCCCGGGCCCCGCTCGCCTCGCGCCGGGACGGGGAGCGGGGGCGTCTAGAGCGCGACCGGGACGAGGTCGCCCTGGGGCGCCTTCGGGTTGGGCGGGTCGGTGCCGAGGAGCGCGTAGACGTAGGCCATGACCTGCGCCCGCTCCTCCTCGCCGAGCTGGTCCTTCATCGGCGGCATCCCCTTCTCGGGGAAGCCCTCCGCGATCGAGACCCAGACCTCGGTCGGCGTCGCGCCGTGGATCCAGTAGTCGTCGGTGAGGTTCGGCCCGATGACGCCCTCGCCGGCCTGGCCGTGGCAGGCCGCGCAGATGGCGGCGAAGGGGGCCGCGCCGGCCTCGGCCATCGCCGCGTCCGTGGCGTACTCGCGGAGCGCGCCCTCGTCGGTCTTGAAGGCCGGCCCGGTCGAGGCGTACTCCAGCCGGATCGCCTCGAGCCGCTCGCCGGCTTCGGCGAAGTCGTCCTCGTACGAGTCGATGGCGTCGAACGTGTGGACGCCGAGCATGTAGACGGGCGCGAACAGGACGCACGCCCAGAAGAGCGCGACCCACCAGCCCGGCATCGGGTTGTCGTACTCGCGGATGCCGTCGTAGGTGTGGCCCTGGATCACGCGGTCGACCGCGCCCTCGCCCACGGCCGCCTCGGGGAGCGTGGGGGCCGAGGTGCGGAGCGGGGACGCCGGGTCCGGCACTGTCTGGCCGGGCGCGTTGTCGCCGGCGGCCGCCTCGGGGGAGGCCCCGGCCGGGGCGGTCGGCATGCCGGGGCCCGGGAGCTTCGGGGTGCGGGGCGTGTCAGGCATCGTCTCGGGGGAAGAACTCGGGGGCGTCGTCGAGCGGCTGGCGCTTGAGCGACTCGCGGAGGGGCTTGCGCATCGTGAGGGCGTAGATCACGACGAGCACGAAGGCCACGACGAAGGCCACCACGGCGACCTCGGCGAGCGAGCCGGTCTGGAGCGCGCGGACGGTCTCTTTCCACATGGCTACGGGGCGGTGTCGGTGGGGGCGGCGGGGCCGGTCTTCAGGCCGGGCGCCGGGTCGGGAGCCTCCGGCCCCTCGCCCTCGCCGAGCGCGGTCTCGGTGACCTCCCGGACCTCGTGGGCCTCGAGCTCGCCCTCGGCCCGCTGGCGCTCGGCCTCGACGGCCCGGGCGCGGTCGACGCCGAGGCGCTGGAGGTAGGCCACGAGCGCCGTGATCTCGCGGTCGGCGAGGCGGTCGGGCCCGCCCTGCGACGCGACCTCGGCGGCGATCGCGTCGGCCTGGGCGCGGGCGTCGTCGACGGCGCCCGCGATCTGGGCGTCGGTGTAGGGCACGCCGAGGCGCCGGAGCCCGCGCATCTTGGCCGGGACGCCGTCGAGGTCGAGCGCCGTCGCCAGGAGGTGCGGGTACGGCGGCATGATCGAGCGCGGGCTCGTCGACGTCGGGTCCTCCATGTGGCGGACGTGCCAGAGGTGGGGGTACTTGCCGCCGAGGCGGGCGAGGTCGGGGCCGGTCCGCTTCGAGCCCCACAGGAACGGGGTCTCGTAGGGGCCCTCGCCGGCGACGGAGACCGGGCCGTAGCGCAGGACCTCGTCCTGGAACGGCCGGACCTGTTGGCTGTGGCAGTTGTTGCAGCCCTCGGCGATGTAGAGGTCGCGGCCGGCCAGCTCGAGCGGCGTGTACGGCTCGAGCGTCTCGATGGGCTCGACGGCCCCGCCCACGAGGAAGATCGGGGCGAACTCGACGACGGTCCCGACGAGGATGGCCAGGGTGGTGAGGACGGTGAACACGAGGGGCCAGCCCTCCAGGCGCCGGTGCGCGCCGTTGGCTCGGACGAGTCGTTTCATCGGTGGGGCGGGCTAGGCGAGGGCAGGGGGGCCGGCCTCGGCGCCGTCGCCGGACGGGCCGAGGCGGGGGACGGCGACGGCCGGGTCCGGCAGCGACGCGGGCGCGCGGCGGATCGTCTGCCACAGGTTGACCAGCATGAACACGACGCCGACGAGGTACATCGTCCCGCCGATGAGCCGGACCCAGTACATCGGGCGGACCTGGATGACGGTCTCGACGAAGTCGGGGTAGAGCAGGCGGCCGGCGTCGTCGAAGGCCCGCCACATGAGGCCCTGCGTGATCCCCGACGTGTACATCGCGAGGACGTAGAGCAGGATGCCGACGGTCCCGATCCAGAAGTGCCACGTGGCCAGCTTCTTCGACCACAGCGGCGTCCGCCAGAGGCGCGGGGCCAGCCAGTAGATCATCCCGAAGGTCATGAACCCGTTCCAGCCCAGCGCGCCGGAGTGGACGTGCCCGATCGTCCAGTCGGTGTAGTGGCTGAGCGCGTTGACCGTCTTGATCGAGAGGAGCGGGCCCTCGAACGTGCTCATCCCGTAGAACGTGATCCCGACGACGAACATCTTGAGCACGACCGAGTCGCGGAGCTTGTGCCACGCGCCCCGCAGCGTGAACAGGCCGTTGATCCTGCCGCCCCACGACGGCATCCAGAGCATGACGCTGAACACCATGCCCAGCGTCGCGGCCCACTCCGGGACGGACGTGTACTGGAGGTGGTGCGGCCCGGCCCAGATGTAGATGAACACGAGGCTCCAGAAGTGGACGATCGAGAGCCGGTACGAGAACACCGGCCGCTCGGCCGCCTTCGGGAGGAAGTAGTACATCAGCCCGAGGAACGGCGTCGTGAGGAAGAAGGCCACGGCGTTGTGGCCGTACCACCACTGCACGAGCGCGTCCTGGACGCCCTTGTAGATCGGGTAGCTCTTCGTCAGCGAGATCGGCAGGGCGAGGCTGTTCCCGATGTGGAGCACGGCGACCGTCACGATGGTCGCGATGTAGAACCACAGCGCGACGTACATGTGCTTCTCGCGGCGCTTGGCGAGCGTCCCGAAAAAGTTGACCGCGAACACGACCCACACGACGGCGATCGCGATGTCGATGGGCCACTCGAGCTCGGCGTACTCCTTCGACGTCGTGATGCCGAGCGGGAGCGTGATGGCGGCCGAGACGATGATGGCCTGCCAGCCCCAAAAGTGGACGCGGCTCATCAGGTCCGAGAACATCCGCGCCTTGCACAGCCGCTGCGTGCTGTAGTAGATGGCCGCGAAGATGGCGTTGCCGGCGAAGGCGAAGATGACCGCGTTCGTGTGGAGCGGGCGGAGCCGGCCGAACGAGAGGTACTCGCCGAGGTTGGCCTCGGGGAACGGGAGCTGGAGCGCGATGAGCGCGCCGACGAGCATCCCGACGAAGCCCCACAGCGACGTCGCGATCACGAACCAGCGGACGACCTGGTCGTCGTAGGTGAACACCTCGAACCGCGACGCGCCCTCGGCGGGGGCGTCGGTCCGGGCGGGGGCGGTGAGGGTGTCGGCCATCGGCGGTCGCGGGGTGGGCGGGGCGGACGCAAGAGACCGACCGGCGCCCCAGGCCCGTGACGGCCCCCCGCGACGCGCCCGGCCGGGCCGTCCCGGCGGCCCGTGT
>CAXRFJ010000567.1:0-2264 GCA_964229475.1 Rubrivirga sp. | reverse complement strand
CGGAGCCTGTTCTGGAAGGGGCTCCTCGGGACGCTCGTGTTCTTCGGCGGGCTCGCGGCGCTGATGATCGGCGGCGTCGTGCCGGCCACGAACGGCGTCATCCAGGGGATCTACACCGTCCTCCTGCTCACGATCACCGTCGGCCTGTTCGCGTGGCTCCTCACGCGGCCGTACTGGACCGAGGGCGAGAAGAAGCGGCTCTGGATGATCATCCTCCTGTTCCTCGGCTACGCCATCTTCCTGGCGGCGTTCGAGCAGGCCGGCTCCAGCCTCAACCTGTTCGCCGAGAACCAGACCGACCGCGGGCTCCCGGGCTGGCTCCAGTGGGTCCCGGGCCTGGAGAACGGCGACACGGTCCCGGCCGCGTGGTTCCAGTCGCTGAACGCGTTCTTCATCTTCACGATCGCCCCGTTCGTCGCCATGATCTGGACGGCGCTCGCCCGGCGGACCAGCGACCCCTCGACGGCCACCAAGTTCGGGATGGGCCTCGTGCTCCTCGGCCTCGGGTTCGTGACGATGGTCGGCGCCGGGCTCGCCGCGGCCGACGGCCAGGCCTCGCCGTGGTGGCTCGTGCTCACGTACCTGCTCCACACGCTCGGCGAGCTGACGCTCTCGCCGGTCGGCCTCAGCGCGACGACGAAGCTGGCCCCGGCCCGCGTCTCGTCGCTCATGATGGGCGTCTGGTTCCTGGGCGCGTCGGTCGGCAACTTTATCGCCGGCTCGATCGCGGGCTTCTACGACACGCTCGACCTCCCGTCGTTCATGGGCCTCGTGGCGGCCATCGCCATCGCGGCCGGCATCGCGTTCTTCTTCTTCGCCGGCCCGCTCAAGCGGATGCTGGCGCAGGCCGAGACGTCGCCCGCCGCCTGACCCCGCCCGCCTCGGCGTCTCGATGGAGGCCCCGAGGCGGACGGCCGGATTCTTCGCACGCCCCGCCGGCACGCGCTGCCGGCGGGGCGTTTTCTTGGGGGCATGACCGATCCCACCGACGTCCGCGTCACCGTCCTCCCCCACGGCGAGGGCCTCGCGCTCCCCGCCCACGCCACGCCCGACGCCGCCGGCCTCGACCTCCGCGCCGCCGTGCCCGAGGGGCAGCCGGTCGTGCTCGGCCCCGGCGACCACGCCCTCGTCCCGACCGGCCTCCAGATCGCGCTGCCGGGCGGCACCGAGGGCCAGGTCCGCCCGCGCTCCGGCCTCGCGTACAAGCACGGGGTGACGGTCCTCAACAGCCCGGGGACCATCGACAGCGGCTACCGCGGCGAGGTCGGCGTGCTGCTCGTCAACCACGGGAAGGAGCCGTTCGAGGTCGTGCGCGGCGAGCGGATCGCGCAGCTCGTGGTCGCGCGCTACGTGCCGGTCCGGTTCGTGCCGAGCGCGTCGCTCGACGAGACGGAGCGCGGGGCCGGCGGGTTCGGCTCGACGGGGACGGCGTAGTGGCGCTCGTCTTCGTCCACCAGGGCGACAGCCCGTACCTCGAGTTCACGCTCCGCCAGGCGCGCGCGGCGGCGCCCGACGACGACCTCGTCCTCCTCGGCGACCCCTCGAACGACCACTTCCCGTTCCTCCGCCACGTGGACACGACGGCGCCGGCCTACGAGGCCGCGGGCGCCGAGATCGCGCGGGTCTACCGCCACCTCACGACGAACGGCCACACGACGGCGCTCCGGTGGCTCCAGCGCTGGTTCTGGCTCCGGACGTTCCTCCGCGAGACGGGCACGGCGCGGGCGGTCACGCTCGACTCCGACGTGCTCCTCTTCGCGCCCGAGGCGGAGCTGGTCGCGCCGCTCGCCGGCGCCCGGTTCGCCGGCGGCCTCCCGGCCGACCAGAGCGGCTACCGCTGGGAGGTCGGGCCGCAGGTGACGGTCTGGCCGGCCGAGACGGTCGAGGCGTTCTGCGACTTCGCCCTCCGCTCGTACACCGACCCCGCCATCGGCGCGCTGTACGACGAGAAGTGGGCCCACCACGTCGCGCACGACCTGCCCGGCGGCGTCATCGACATGACGACGCTCTACCTGTTCGTCCGCGACGAGATCGGCGTCGACGCGTTCGTCAACCTCGAGGCGGCCCGCGAGCTCGGCGGCGAGCGCGTCGCGGTGGACCACAACCTGAGCACGGCCGAGAACGAGGTCGCGGACGAGTACGCGATGGAGGGCGGGTTCAAGCAGATCCGCTGGGTCGACGGCCGGCCCGTCGGCCGCAACGTCCGCCTCGGGGCCGACGTGCGGTTCCAGGCGCTCCACCTCCAGGGCCACGCCAAGGCGCGG
>CAXRFJ010000566.1:0-2500 GCA_964229475.1 Rubrivirga sp. | reverse complement strand
CCTCCCGGCGGGCGGTGTGGATATCTCCGCGGGCCGCCGGAGCGGCCGCGCGGAGCCGGGCAGGGGCGCGGGCGGCCTAGGCCGCGTCGCGCCGGGCCGTGTCGGCGAGCGCCTCCGCCTCGGCCACGAGGACCTCGATGGCGTCGAGCCCGCGGTCCCAGAACCCGGGGTCCTCCAGGTCGATCCCGAGGCGGCCGACGAGGACGTGGGGCCAGTCCGACCCGCCGGAGGCCAGCAGCTGGCGGTACTTCGGCGCGAAGCCGGCGCCCTCGGACTGGTACTTCTGGTAGAGCGCCAGCACGAGCAGCTCGCCGAAGGCGTACGCGTATACGTAGCCCGGCGTGTGGACGAAGTGCGGGATGTAGCTCCACCACCAGCGGTAGCCCTCCGTCAGCGTCACGCTGTCGCCGTACATCGCCGTCTGCGTCCGCATCCAGTGCTCGGCGAAGGCGTCGGGCGAGAGCTCGCCGCGCTCGCGGCGGTGGTGGTGGATCGCGGCCTCGAACCGGTTCATCGTGACCTGCCGGAAGACCGTCGCCATCGTGTCGTCGATCTTCTCGACGAGGAGGGCGAGGCGGTCGGCGTCGGAGTCGAGCGCGGCGAGCGTCCGCTGGAACGTGAGCATCTCGCCGAAGACCGACGCCGTCTCGGCCGTCGTGAGCGGCGTGTCGGCGTGGTAGACGCCCTGGTCCCGCGCGAGGTACTGGTGGACCCCGTGGCCCAGCTCGTGCGCCAGCGTCTGGACGTCGCGGAGCTGGCCCGTGTAGTTCATCAGGATGTACGGGTGCGCGCTCGGCACGGCCCCGTGGCTGAAGGCCCCGCCCCGCTTGCCCGGCTCGGGCGGCGCGTCGATCCACCGGTCCTCGAAAAAGCGGTCGACGATCGCGCCCATCTCGGCGTCGAAGTCGGTGTACGCGTCGGTGACCATCTCCCGGGCCCGGTCCCAGGTCACGAACGCCGTGGCCTCGCCGGTCGGCGCGTAGCGGTCGTAGTCCGCCATCTCGTCGAGCCCGAGGAGGCGGCGCTTGAGGCGGTAGAACCGGGCGACGAGGTCGTAGCGCCCCGTGACGGCCTCGACGAGCGCGTCGACGGAGGCGCCGTCGATCTCGTTGGCTTCGTTCCGGCTCGCGATCCACGAGTCGTAGCCGCGGAGCGCGTCGGACGACGCCTTGTCGGCCAGGACCGTGTTGAAGACGTAGGTCAGCGGCCGGTTGAGCCCGACGAGGCCCTCGGTCACGGCCGCGTGGACGTCGCGGCGGAGCGAGCGGTCGGCGTCGTGGAGCTTCGCGGTCGCCTGCTGGAGCGGGAGGCGCTCGCCGCGGACCTCGAACCGGGCGGCGCCGAGCGTCTCGTCGAAGAACCGGTTCCACGCGCTCCACCCCGTCACGGCCTTCTCCGAGAGGATCCGCTCCTCAGGCTCCGTGAGGACGTGGTCGCGGGCCTCCGTCTTGAGTTCGAGGTAGTGGCGGTACGGCGCGAGCTCGGCCGTCTCGGTGAGCTGGCGGGCCCGGTCGGGGTCCATCCGCGCCCACTCGACGTCGACGAACAGGAGCTCCTGCCCGATCCGCGTGTAGGCCTCGCGGACGCGCTGGAGGCGGGCGCCGGCCTCGTGGGCCTCCGTGTCGGTGCTCCAGGCGAGGTAGGCGTAGGTGTAGGCCTTGCCCGAGCGGTCGTGGACGTCGGCCAGCTCGGCGAGCGCCGTCGCGAGCTGGCTCGCGTCGAGGTCGGCGAGGCGGCCGCGGTAGCGCGCGGCGAGGTCGCGGGCCTCGGCCTCGGCGGCGGCCAGGTCGGCGAAGAGCGCGTCGTCGGTGGGGTAGAGATCGGTGAGGTCCCAGCGGACCTCTTCGGCCCCGGTCGGCACGGGGGTGTCGGCGGACATAAAAACGACGGTTTGGGGGATCTCCCCGGGGATTGGAGCGGCCACGGGCGCCCGGTCGCCGTACCTTCCGCGTGTGGGTCGGCAGGCGTCGAAGGGCGGCGCCGGAAAGGTACGGCCCTCTCGCAGCGCAGATTCCGATGGCCCAGGTCCAAGAGCTCTCCACCACCGCCGACGCGGACGCCATGATCGAGGCGTCGTACGACGGCCCGGTCTACCTCCTCAAGCACTCGATCGCGTGCCCGATCTCGGCGCGCGGGCAGATGGAGTTCGTCGGGCTCGAGGGCGACGACGACCCGCCGCTCTACGCCGTCGTGGTGCAGTACGCCCGCGACGTGTCGACGTACCTCGCCGAGCAGCTCGGCGTCAAGCACGAGACGCCCCAGGCCATCCTCATCAAAGACGGCGAGGCCGTCGACGTCAAGAGCCACGGAGCGATCCGCCTCGCCGCGCTCCGCGACGCCGCCGCCAACTAGCCCCCGTGACGCGCCGCCCGCTCCTGCTCGCCGCCCTCCTCCCCCTCGCCGCGTGCGGGACGGAGCCGGCCCCCGACCCGCTCGCCGCCGTCGCCCCCGCGTGGGAGCCCGCGCCGCGCGTCACGCTCCCGACGGCCGACGGGCCGGT
>CAXRFJ010000565.1:0-6059 GCA_964229475.1 Rubrivirga sp. | reverse complement strand
CGGGGTGGGGCGCGGCCGGCCGGCCCGCCGCCAGCTGGCGGACGCGCTCGACGGCCTGCTCGAACCGCTCGAAGTCGACCGGCTTGAGGAGGTAGTCGGCCGCGCCCAGCGCGAAGGCGTCGACGGCGTACCGCTCCCGGGCCGTGACGAGGACGACCTCGGCCTGCTCGGTGAGCGCCCGCGCGAGGTCGAGCCCCGAGCCGTCGGGCAGCTCGATGTCGGAGAACGCGACGTCGAACGAGGTGGCCCCGGAGGCCCGCCGCGCCGCGTCGGCGTCCGCCGCCGTGGCGACGACGTCGAGCCCGGCCCGCCGCGCGTGGGCCTCGATGATGGCGCGGGCGACGGGGTCGTCTTCGATGATGAGGCAGCGCATGGGGGCAGTCCGGGAGGCGGCAACCTACCCCGGCCGGCCGGCCGGCGGCGTAGGACGGCGCCGGATCTGGCCGCGCCGGGCCCGCCTCAGGCCGTCGCGGCCTCGACGCGCCCAAGGTCGGGGAGCGGGTAGAGCCGCGCGAGCTCGCCGGCCGCCGCGCGGAACTGGCGCAGGGCCACGGGCACCTCGGAGGCCGCGGCCACCCGGTCCCCCTCGCGGGCCGACGCGACGATCCGCTCGGCCGTGGCGTGGAGCGCGGTCGCACCGACGTAGCCGGCCTGCCCCTTGAGGGCGTGCGCGGCCCGCTCGATCCCGCCGAGGTCCTTCCGCTTGAACGCGGCCCCGAGGCGGTCGGCCGTCTCCTGGCCCCCGTTCACGAACAGCGCGGCGACCTGGAGCGCGAGGCCGGGGTCCCCGGACGTGTACCGCACCAGCTCGTCGGGGTCGACGGCCGGCTCGGCGGCCGGCGCGGGCGCGGGGTCCGGGGCCGGCGCGCGGCCGGTCCACGTGCCGATCAGCGCGCGGAGGGCGTCGGGGTCGAACGGCTTGAGGACGAAGTCGTCGAGGCCGGCCGAGAGGACGTCCTCGTGCTGGGAGGCGAGCACGGACGCCGTGAGCGCCACGATGGGGAGCGCGTCGGTCCCGACGCCCAGCTCGGCCCGGATGTAGCGGGTGGCCGAGACGCCGTCCATCTCCGGCATCTGGAGGTCCATGAGCGCGAGGTCGAACGGGGCGGCGTCCATGGCGGCCACGGCGCGGACGGCCTCGTTCCCGTCGCAGACCTCCGTGACCTCGACGCCCCAGCTCTCCAGCATCCGCCGTGCGACGAGCCGGTTCATCGCGTTGTCCTCGACGAGGAGGACGCGGACGCCGGCGAGGTCGGCCGCGGCCGCGCGCGGCGGGGGGGCCGTGGCGCGCGGGGCGGCGGCCGGGACGTGGGCGGGGAGCGAGACGCGGAACGTGCTCCCGGCCCCCTCCTCGCTCTCGACCGTGATCGTGCCCCCCTGGCGCTCGACGAGCTCCGTGACGATGGCGAGGCCCAGGCCGGTCCCCCCGAACCGGCGCGCGGCGTCGTCGGCGGCCTGGACGAACGGGTCGAAGATGGCGTCCCGGCGGTCGGCCGGGATCCCGACGCCGGTGTCGGCCACCTCGACGCGGAGCCGGTCGCCCGCGGCGTCGAGCGCCAGCCGGACCGTGCCGGCGGGCGTGAACTTGACCGCGTTCGAGGCCAGGTTGAGGAGGATCTGCCGGAACCGGTTCGGGTCGCCGAGGACCCGCTCCGGCACGGCGTCGCCGACGGCGGTCCGGAAGGCGAGGTCCTTGGCGTCGGCCTTGGGGCGGACGAGCGTCTCGACCTCGGCGACGACCTCGGCGGGGGCGAACGGGACGGCCTCGATGGGGAGCTTGCCGGCCCCGAGGCGGGCGAAGTCGAGGAGGTCGTCGATGAGGGCCAGCAGGGCGTCGGCCGCCGTCGCGACGCCGCCGACGAGGCCGGCCTGGTCGGCCGTGAGCGGCGTCTCGCCGAGGAGGTGGCTCAGGCCGAGGACGGCGTTGAGCGGCGTCCGCATCTCGTGGCTCATGTTGGCGAGGAACCGCTCCTTGGCGCGGAGGGCCTCGGCCTCGGCCTGGGCCGCCGCCGCCTCGCGCTCGCGGGCGGCCTCGCGGTCCGTGACGTCGCGGAGGAACCCGAGCATCCCCGTGACCTCGCCCCCCAGCGTGAGCGGCCCGCCGACGGTCTCGCCGAGGAACGTCGTCCCGTCGCAGCGGAGGTACTCGACGACGTAGGCCCCGTCGTCGATCGACCCGGCGGCGTGGAAGCGGAGCCGCCCCTGCCGCTCGTACTCCTCGGGGTGGGCGTAGAACGCCTTCGTCTGCTGGCCGACGGCCACCTCGGCCGGGCACGCGAAGAGGCCCTCGAAGGCCGGGTTCACGTACTCGATGGTCCGGTCCGGGCCGGTCAGGACGACGGCCATCGGCGCCGCGTCGAGGACGGCGGCCAGCCGGCGCTCCGACTGGCGGGCGGCGTCGGCGGCGCGGAACCGCTCCACGGCCGTGCCGACCCACGAGGCGAGCAGGCGGAGGAGGTCCGCGTCGGCCTCGCTGAAGGGCGTCGCCCGGGGGGCCGGCGAGGCGAAGCAGAGCGTCCCGTAGAGGCCCTCCCCGACGTGGACCGGCGCGCCGATGTAGGCCTCGAGGCCGAGCGCCCCGTAGCAGTCGTGGTCGGCGTGCGGGCTCGTCCGCATCTCGTTGATCATGACCACGTCGCCGGACCGGACCGTCAGGTCGCAGTACGTCTCGCCGAGGCGGAACGTGTCGCCGACGACCGTGGCCCCGTCCGCGGGGTGGATGGCGCGGACGGTGTAGGTCTCGCCCTCGATGTGGCTGAAGAACCCGAGCTCGAGGCCGAGGAGGTCCGCCGTCTTGCAGAGCAGCCGCTGGAGCTTGTCCTCGAACGGGAGCCCCGAGATGGACGCGATCTCGCGGAGGAGGCGGATCTGGGCGGGATACGGAGTCAACGTGGGAGCCAGGGACATACGGGTGGGGCGGGGGCCGGCCGGAGGCCAACAAACGGCGTGCCCGCCTCGGGCGGCGGGCACGCCGTCGGGGCCCCCACCACGGGGACAGCGAGAGCGAGCTAGCGGGCGAGCGTTAGGCGCCGCGTGAGCGCCTGCCCGCCGACGTCGAGGCGGACGACGTAGACGCCGGCGGCGAGCCCGCGGCCGTCGACCGTGGCCGTGTGCCGGCCGGCCGCCAGCTCGGCGTCGACCGGGCGCGCGACCTCGCGGCCGAGCACGTCGAACACGCGGAGCGTGGCCGGGCCCGCCTCGGCGAGCTCGAACCGGACGCGCGTGGCGGCCGAGAACGGGTTCGGGGCGGGCGCCAGGAGCGCCGGCTCGGCCGGCGCGCCGGCCGCGTCGCCCTCGGCCCCGCCGAAGCGGACGTCGCGGACGGCGAGCGCGAACGGCGCGTCGCCGCCGGTCCACGTCGTGAGCGAGAGCGTCACGACGCCGAGCCCGTCGAACCCGCGCGTGCCGTCGGCCAGCTGGAGGTCCTCGAAGTAGACGCGGTGGCGGCGGGGCTCCGGCGTGAGCCGGACCGTCGCGCCGAAGTGGTCGGACGTGGCGATGGCCGCCTGCTGGAGCAGGAGCCGGGCCTCGCCGCTGCCGGCCGCCTCGAACTCGACGTAGCGGTAGCCCGAGAGGTCGGCGGTGAGGCCGCCCGGCGCGAGCGTCCGGAAGAGCGTCGCCCACGAGTCGGTCCGGCCCGCGGCGCGGGCGGCCCGCTCGACGCGGCGGACGCCCTCGGCGACGCCGCCGGCCTCGGGCTCGACCTCGAACGCGTCGAGGCGGGCGACGTCGGAGGCCGGGTCGAGCGCGACGCCCCACGTCCCGTCGGCGAGGTAGAGCCGGTCCGGGGCCGCGCTCCGGTCGGTCTCGACGAAGAAGGCCGCGTCGAAGAGCGGGCCCGTCTCGACGGCGACGGTCACGGTCGGGGCCTCGGCCGAGCCGGCCGGGACGTCGACGGTCCGCGCGAAGGCCTGGGCCCGGCCGCCCTCGGCGCGCGTCATCGTGCCGCCCGAGAGGCGGAGGCTCGTGGCGCCGGCCGCGTTGTAGAGGTCGAGCACGAGGCGCCCGCCCTCGTACCGGCCGCTCTGCACAAACACCGTCGGGAGCGCCGGCGCCGTCGCGCCCTCGTTGCGGAAGGCGAGCGGGCCGCCGACCTCGGCGAGGACGCCGGCCACGAGCGCCGCCGCGTACTCCCGCGACGGGCCCCAGACCTGGACGTTGAGGACGTCGGCGTCGCCGCGCATGGCGTCGGTGTCGTAGTCGCTGAGGAGGAACCGGCTGTCGACCGTCCGCCCGGCGAGCCCGTCGTAGACGACGAAGCTCACGGCGTAGTCGACGGACCCGTCGGCCTGGACGAGCCGCGTGAGGACGAACGGCCGGCCGGCGACCTCGACGAGCTCGACGCCGTCGAGCCGGCCGCCGCGGAGGCGGTCGCAGACGGGCTTCGTGTGCTCGTAGACCTCGCCCGGCGCCGTCATCGTGGCGAACAGCGCGCCGACGCGGCGGCCGTCGGCCCGGAGGTAGTCGGCGGCGACGACGTCGGTCGCGTTCGTGACCGGGAGCAGGTCGGTCGGCGAGACCTCGACGGCCTGGCTGCCGGCCGGGCCCGCGACCGGGACGGCCTGGACGAGCGCGCTGGCGCCGCCCACCCGGGCCTGCGACATCGCGACGAGCGGGGCCGCGACGAGGCCGAGGTCGGCGCGGCGCGCGGCCTCCTGGCGGCGGCCGTAGAGCACGCCCGCGAGGGCCTGCGCCATCGACCCGTTCGACTCGAGCCCGCCCTCGCCGGCCGTCGACGCGCCGCCCGTCGTGGCGGTCGCCGCGGCGTCGTC
This sequence comes from Rubrivirga sp., assembly GCA_964229475.1. Classification (GTDB taxonomy): domain Bacteria; phylum Bacteroidota; class Rhodothermia; order Rhodothermales; family Rubricoccaceae; genus Rubrivirga. The sequence continues at coordinate 1,287 of CAXRFJ010000565.1, read as the reverse complement.
GTCGTCGGCCGTGGAGCCGTCGTACGGCGTCGAGTCGACGTCGGCCTGGTCGGCGTGGGCGATCTCGGCGAGCGCCGTGTAGGCGATGAGGTCCTGGTCGAGCCGGACCGTGACGGTCAGCGTGGCGGACTCGCCCGGGGCGAGCGACCCGACCGTCCAGATCGTCCCGTCGTAGCCGCCCGTGCTCGGGACGGCGCCGAGGACGGCGACCGTGTCCGCGCGGGCGACGAACGGCGCCGAGACCTGGACGTCGGTGGCCGTCGTCCCCTGCTGGTTCGTGACCGTGATCGTGTAGGTCACCTCGTCGCCCACGGCCGGGGCCGGCTCGTCGACGACCATGTCGAGCGCGAGGTCGGCCACGTTCGGGGTGACCGTGGCCGCGTCCTGGTCGTCCTCGGCGGCGTCGCCGTTGGCCGGCGCCGAGTCGGGGTCGGGTTGGTCGGAAGCGGTGACCTCGGCCGTGAGCGCGCCGGGGGCCGGGCCGGTGACCGTGGCCGTGACCGTCGCGTAGACGGTGTCGCCGGCCGCGATCGGGCCGACGGTCCAGACGCCCGAGGCGTCGTCGAAGGTGCCGGCGCCGACCGTGACGCCCGTCGGGGCCAGGTCGCCCGAGAGCAGGCCGGTGAGCGCGACGCCCGTGGCGTCGGTCGGGCCGTCGTTGGCGAGGGCCACCGTGAACGTGACGGTCTCGCCCGGCAGCGCGGCCGGGGCGTCGGCCGTGACGCCGACCGAGAGGTCCGCCTCGGGCGCGGCGTCGAGGCCGAGCGCGGCGTCGTTGTTGGCGAGCGAGTCCTCGACGCGGTCGAACGCGGTCGCCGAGGCCGTGACGGTCACGGGCGCCTCGGTCTCGGCCCGGAGCGTGAGCGGGAGCCGGAGGCCGCCGCCGACGGCGACGCCGGGGGCGATCGTCCAGACGCCGGCGGCGTAGCTCGTGCCGGCCGGGGCGTCGGCGGCGACGAGGACGTAGCCGGCCGGGACGTCGATGGCAACCTCGGCCGCGGCCGTCGCGTCCGGCCCGAGGTTGTCGAGGTCGACGTAGACGACGGTCTCGCCGCCGAGCCCCGGCGTCGCGTCGGTCGTCGAGAGCGACACGGCGAGGTCCGAGGCGAGGCTGTGCATCCGGAGCACGACCGACGACAGGAGCACGAAGTCGGTCGGCGCCGCGGCCACCGTGAGGCCGGCCTCGGTGGTCCCGACCGGGATGCCGCCCGAGACGTCGTACCGGTCGTAGTCGACGCCGTAGACGACGCCGCCCTCGCTGCCGGCGAGCGACCGCGGGGTGTAGTT
>CAXRFJ010000564.1:0-5557 GCA_964229475.1 Rubrivirga sp. | reverse complement strand
GCCTGACGGCGTCGACCTCGCGGTTCGGCGCCGGGGTGGGCGGGGCCGACGGTCGCGAACCGGGCGAGGGCCGCGAGCCAGCCGGGCCCGGGGCGGCCGTCGGCGTCGGTGAAGGCGAGGCGGTCGTGGGCGGCGGCCTCGGCGCCGCGCTCGAGCGCGTGCTTTTTGGGCGGGAGCCCGGCCGCCTCCGGCGCGCCCTCCGCGACGCGGACGAGCCGGAGCGGGACCGGGAAGTCCTGGGCCCGCCACTGGACGAGTTGGGCGGTCCGGTCGGCCGACCGGTCGTCCACGACGACGACCTCGAACGGCCGGTGCGTCTGGGCCGCGAGGGCGTCGAGGAGCGCCGGCAGCCGCTCGGCCTCGTCGCGCGCGGCGACGACCACGCTGATCGGGAGCTCCGGCACGGCCGGCTCCGCCTCGGCGCCGAGCCGCGAGGTCGACGCAGTCAGGCGGGCGGAGCCGGCGTCCGTCGGGGGCCCGTCGGCCGCCCGGTTCCGCTCGTAGCGCGCGGCCAGCTTGGCGAGGACCGGGTCCGGCTCGGGCTCCACGCCGGCCACCTCGCGCGCGCGGCGGAGGCCGGCGCCGACCCACGCCCAGCCGACGCATTGGACGACGAAGGCGGCGACGAGGACGAACAGCCAGACGGTCGAGGAGGCCAGCACGGGCGGCGGAGAGGGGGCCGGAAAGATCGGGCCGCCCGGTATCTTGCGCGCCCGTCCGTCCCGACCATGGCCCCGCCCCCCGCCCGCTCCCCCGGCTTCCCCGACATGGGGTCGTTCTGGACGGTCGCCAACGGGCTGAGCCTCTCGCGGGGCGTCCTCGTGCTCCCGATCGCGTGGCTCGTCTACCGCGGCGGCCCCATCGGGCCGATGTTCGCGCTCATCGGGCTCGCCATCGCGACCGACTGGTTCGACGGGCGCGTGGCGCGCTGGAGCGACACCGTGAGCGAGTGGGGGAAGGTCCTCGACGCGACGGCCGACAAGCTGGCGGCGGCGGCCGTCACGCTCGCGCTCCTGCTCCGGCCACCCGAGGCCGGGCCGAGCCTCCCGCTGTGGTTCGTGGCGCTGGCGATCACGCGCGACGTGCTCCTCGCGCTCGGTGGGCTCGTCCAGACGCGCCGGCTCGGCCGGTTCACGTCGTCGCTGTGGAGCGGGAAGGTGGCCGTGACGGCGCTCGCGGTGACCGTCGTGGCCGCCCTGTTCAAGGCGTCGCCGCCCGTCATGGAGGCGCTCATCGGGCTGACGGCCGGCGTCATGGCGTACTCCATCGTGAAGTACAGCATCCGGTTCGCGGCCATCATGCGCCACGGGGCCGCCGCGCTCGAGGCCGACGGCAACACGCTCCGCCCCGAGCACCGCGTCGTGCGGGAGGGCGAGGCGAGGGAGCCCGTCTGACGGCGCCGGCCCCCGGTCCGGCGCCGCCGGCGGGCCGACCGAGGCGGGCGGACTCGCTGAACCTCCGCGCGCCGAATCCTCGTCTCCTCTTTTCTTCCGGGCCGGATCCGCCCGGCCGCCGGGCCGGTACCGCCCCGACACACGCACCCACCCGCACTCCCCATGGCCCTGTTCGGGTTCGGAAAGAGCAAAGAGAAGCAGGAGTCGCTCGAGGCCGGCCTCGAGAAGACCCGGACCGGCCTGTTCGACAAGATCAGCCGCGCCGTCGCCGGCAAGGACACCGTCGACGACGAGGTCCTCGACGACCTCGAGGAGGTCCTCGTCACGTCCGACGTCGGCGTCCAGACGACGATCGAGATCATCCGCCGGATCGAGGCGCGCGTCGCCGAGGACAAGTACGTCTCGACGAAGGAGCTCCAGGGGCTCATGCGGGCCGAGATCGCCGAGCTCCTCCTCTCGAACGCGCCGGAGCGCCCGGCCGACTTCGCCGCGCCGCTCCCGAGCACGCCGCACGTCGTGATGGTCGTCGGCGTCAACGGCGTCGGGAAGACGACGTCGATCGGCAAGATCGCCCACCACTACAAGGCGGCCGGCAAGAAGGTGCTCCTCGGCGCGGCGGACACGTTCCGCGCCGCGGCCACCGAGCAGCTCGACCTGTGGGCCCAGCGGGCCGGCGTCGAGATCATCAAGCAGTACCAGGGCGCCGACCCCGCGGCCGTCGCCTTCGACACGCTCGCCGCCGCCAAGTCGCGCGACGCCGACGTCGTCCTCATCGACACGGCCGGGCGGCTCCACAACCAGGTCGGGCTGATGGACGAGCTCGCGAAGGTCCGCCGCGTGATGGACCGCCAGGTGCCCGGGGCGCCGCACGAGGTGCTCCTGGTCCTCGACGCGAGCACGGGTCAGAACGCGATGCGCCAGGCCGAGGCCTTCACGCAGTCCGTCGAGGTCACCGGCCTCGTGCTCACGAAGCTCGACGGGACGGCGAAGGGGGGCATCGTGATTGGCATTTCCAACGAGTTCCAGATCCCCGTTAAGTACATCGGCGTCGGCGAGGGGATCGGGGACCTCCAGGTCTTCGACCGCGCGGCCTTCGTCGCGGCCCTGTTCGGGGACGCGGCGGCGGCGTAGCGGCGGGCCCCCGCGCCCGGCGCCCGCCCGCTCCGCTGGGCCCAGGCCGGCGACGGTTCGGCCGCCCCTGCGGACGGTTCGCGGAACGCGCTTGTGAAAGCGCTGCCGCGCGCCCCATCTTTGACGATGGTACCATGTCTGCCGCCCATCCTCCTCCCGCACCTGTCGAGCCTATGCGCGCTCGCTACGCTTGCCGCCCCGGCCTCCGGGGCATCCGGGCCGTCGTCCTGAGCCTCCTCATGGCGCTCACCGCCCCGGCGTGGGCCCAGGCCGCCTACACGCCGGCGTTCGACGTCGAGGTCGTGACGCAGCAGGGCGCCGCCGAGGCCCGCGAGGCCCGCCTCGACGTCTACACGGCGGTCCCGAACACGAGCCTCCGCTTTCTCGCGCGCCAGGGCGGCTTCGAGGCGCGCTACGCCGTGACCGTCGGCGTCTACGCGCTCGACGCGGACGGCGAGCAGCAGGGCCTCGTCGTGAGCCGGACGTTCGAGCGCGAGGTGGCCGTCGCCGACTACGAGATGACGCAGGACGGCGACCGCGAGGACCGGGCCGTCCAGTCGCTGGCCGTCGCGCCGGGCCGCTACCTCGTCGAGGTCGCCGTCGAGGCCGGCGCGAGCGGCCGGGCGCTGAGCCGCGAGGTCGCCCACGTGGTCCGCGACGTGAGCCGCGACGGCGTCGCCATCTCCGACCCGCTCCTCCTCCGGGCCTACGACCCCGCCGCCGGGACGGCCACGCCGATCGTCGGCGCGACGGTCTCGACCGAGGACGAGGCCTTCTGGGTGTCCTACGAGCTGTACGCGCCCGAGGCCACCGACCTCGAGGTCACCTACGTCGTGACCGAGCAGAGCCGGGTGAGGGAGCGGCCGACGTTCGGCGCGCTCCTCGGGCTCGCGCCCCGCCAGCAGGCCGACCTCGGCACGCCGGTCGCCGTGACCGAGGCGCTCGAGGTCGAGGCCGGCCGGACGCCCGCCGCCTTCCGCATCGAGACCGAGGCGCTCCAGGTCGGCGACTACACGCTGACCGTCCGCCTCGCGACGCCCGGGGGCGAGGAGATCGCCTCCGTCGACAAGCGGTTCGCCGTCCGCTGGATGGGCCTCGACAGCCAGATCGCCGACCTCGACCAGGCCATCGCCCAGCTCCGCTACGTGGCCAAGGACGACGAGCTCCGCGCCATTCGCAACGCGCCGACGCCCGAGGAGCAGCGCCGCCTGTTCCTGACCTTCTGGGACCGCCGCGACCCGACGCCGGGCACCGACCGGAACGAGCGGATGGAGGAGTACTACTTCCGCGTGGCCTACGCCAACGAGCGCTACTCCCGCTTCCACGACCGGGGCTGGAACACCGACCGCGGCGAGATCTTCATCCGCTTCGGCGAGCCCGACTACGTCGAGGACCACCCGTACAACTACGGGACCCAGCCGTACCAGATCTGGAACTACTACGGTCAGGGCCGCCGCTTCATCTTCGTCGACGAGACGGGGATGGGCGACTTCCGCCTCCTCATCCCGCACTGGGACGACCGCACGCGAATGTGACCTCCCGCCCGGGACGCCGCTTCCTCTGGGCCGCGCTGGCGACGCTCGTCGTCGGCGCGGCTCCCGTTTGGGGGCAGTCCGTGAGGGGGTTCGTGACGGCCTCGGGGCGGGGGCCGCTGGCCGGCGCCAACGTGGCGCTCCAGCGCGTCGAGGCGGGCGCACCCGTCGGCGCGCTCCGCGGGGCCGTGGCCGACGCGCAGGGCTTCTACGAGGTCGGCGGCCTCGACCCCGGCCGCTACGCCGCCCGCGCGACCTACGTCGGCTACGCCGCGGCGCTCGACACGCTCACCGTCGCCGACGGGCCGACGACGTGGAGCCCGGCGCTCGACGCGGCCGACGGCCTCGGCGAGGTCGTCGTGCAGGCCGACGGCGGGGCGGCCGACGTCCAGGCCGGCCTCCAGAGGATCCGCCCGGCCGACCTCGGCCGGATCCCGTCGCCCGACGTCGCGGGCGACCTCGCCGTCTACCTCCAGTCGCTGCCCGGCGTCGTGACCGTCGGCGACCGCGGCGGCGGCCTGTTCGTCCGCGGCGGGACGCCGGCCCAGAACCTCGTCTTGGTGGACGGCGCGCCCGTCTTCCAGCCGTTCCACGCCATCGGCTTTTTCTCGGCGTTCCCCGAGGACCTCGTCGGCGCGGCCGACTTCTACGCGGGCGGCTACGGGCAGAAGTACACCGGCCGCGTGTCGTCCGTGCTCGACGTGACGCTCCGCGAGGGGAGCACCGAGAAGCTCCAAGCGGCCGGGACCGTCGGCCCGTTCGTCGTCTCGGCGCAGGGCGAGGGGCCGATCGAGACGGGCACGTCGTCGTGGATCGCCTCGGCGCGGACGTCCGTCGTCGAGCCGCTCGCCGAGGCCGTCGGCGTCGACGTGCCGCTCCGGTTCATGGACGGCCTCGTGAAGGTGTCGACGGCGTCGGACGCGTCGCGGTGCTCGGCCCACGCGCTCGGGACCTACGACCGCGGCCGCCTCGACGCCGAGTCGGACGACGCGTTCGAGTGGACGAACCTCGTCGTCGGCGGCCGGTGCATCTCGGCGCCGCGGGGGCTCGACGGGCGGATCGACATCGCCGCGAGCGTGAGCCACCTCGACAGCGGGATCGGGCCCGCGACCGAGTTCCTCCGCTCCGACGGCCGCGAGCGGGCGTCGCGCCTGACGGAGGGCCGCTTCTCGGCCGACCTCACGCGCTCGCTCGGCTGGGCCCGCCTCCAGTTCGGCGCGCGCGGGTCGATGATCGTCACGCGCTACCGCTTCGGCGACGACGCGACCTCGCGCGAGGACGGCGACTTCCTGATGGGCGGGGCCGCGCACGTCGGCCTCGAGGTCCCGCTCGGGCCCCTCACCGTGTCGCCGGGCGTGGCGCTCGTGATGAAGCCGTACTCGGAGTCGTTCGGGCTCGAGCCGCGCGTTCGGGCGTCGCTGCTGCCGGCTGGGCCCCGCGGGCCGGAGCTCTCGGCTGCGGCCGGGCTCTACCGCCAGTCGCTCGTGGGGCTGACCGACG
>CAXRFJ010000563.1:0-7864 GCA_964229475.1 Rubrivirga sp. | reverse complement strand
CGATGCGCGCGTTCGCCCTCGCCAGCCTGCTCGCCCTCGCAGCGGGCGCCCAGCCGGCCCCGGCCGACTCCGCGCTCGTCGAGGACGTCCTCGACGCCCTGGCCTTCGACGTCCTCGACCGGTCGCCGGTCGGGTCGAGGGCCGCCGGCGACGCCCTCCGCGACACGCTCCGGGCCCGCCTGCTCGCCGACCTCCGCCCCGACGCCCTCCGCCCGGCGCTCGCCTTCCTGCGGGGCCCGGTCAACCGGGCGTACACCGAGCGCTACCGGGCCACCCAGGCGCGCCTCTCGACCGCGGCCGGCCTCGAGGACTACATGGACGCCGTGACGGACGGGAAGAAAGGCGCCCTCGCCGACTCGGCCGCCGTCGACCGCCTCGTCCGGGCGCAGCGAGTGGCCGAGCTCTCCCGGCACGTGATGGAAGGGCTCTTCCAGCGGATCGAGGCCGAGCTCCCGGCGCTGGCGGAGCGGATGCGGGCCGAGGCGCCCTCGCCGGAGGACGAGCTGGTGCAGGCCAGCGCGAACGCCGTGGGCGAAGCGACCAGCGCGCTCCGGTACACGCTCCGCGGGATGCCCGCCGCCGACATCCACGCCGCGGCGGCGTTCTACGAGTCGCCGGCCGGCACCCACCTCCAATCGGCCGTCAACGACGCCATGGTCGCGGTCTTCCTCCCCATGGTCTTCGAGCAGATGGCCGGCATGTATCGGGCGCTAGCCGCCCTCGAGGGGGCGACGATCGACCTCGACGCGGCGGCCCCGTCGGAGGACGCGGCCGCGCAGGGGGAGGTCGACGTCATGCCCGAGCTGATCGGGGGGCTGGGCAAGCTCCAGAGCCGCGTGGCCTACCCCGAGGGCGCCCGCCGCGACGGGGTCGAGGGGACGGTCGTGGTCGAGTTCGTCGTCGACGAGGCCGGGCGGGTGACCGACCCCGTCGTGACGCAGAGCCCGGACCCGCGCCTGACCGAGGCCGCCCTCGCCGCGGTCCGCGCCAGCCGGTTCACGCCCGGGCGGCACCGGGGGCGGCCCGTCCGGGTCCGCTTCGGGCTCCCGGTCACGTTCCGCCTCCAGGACGCCCGCGCCGCCCCGGCCGACGGGTCGCCCCGCCCCGGCGCCGCGGCGGCCGGGGGCGGGTGACGGAGCGTCGTCGCCGCTGCGGGGTAGCATGGCCGCGATGCCCGCCCCCGAGATCACCGACGACGCGCTCCTCTACGGCCACGACCCGGCCGAGCGGATCGTCGCGCTCCACCCCGTCGGCCCGGGCGCGATCCGGCTCTACCGCCGCCGCTCGCCCACCGAGATCGTGACGGAGGACGTCCGCGTCCACCCGTTCTTTTTCCTCTCGGACGTCGACCTCCTCGCGGGCTTCCCGCGCGACCGGTTCCAGTTCCAGGCGCTCGACGGGGCCGGCTTCTTCCGGTACCTCGTCGTCTTCCCCGACCGGCACAGCTACTTCGACGCGCTCCGCCACGTCGAGCGGACGACGGAGACCGAGAAGGCCCGGCCCGACGAGGTCTACCTGCCCGGCTCGCCCGAGCAGCAGTACCTCATGCAGACCGGGCGGACGCTGTTCAAGGGGATGGACTTTTCCGACCTCGTCCGCCTCCAACTCGACATCGAGGTCTACAGCCCCGAGGGCTTCCCGCAGGCGACGGTCCCCGAGCACCGCGTCATCCTCGTCGCCCTCAGCGACTCGACCGGCTGGAACCGGCTCCTGGGCGCCCCGGGCATGACCGAGGAGGCGGTCCTGCGGGAGACGCTCGACCTCGTCAAGGAGCGCGACCCGGACGTGATCGAGGGCCACAACATCTTCGGGTTCGACCTGCCCTACCTGTTCGAGCGGTGCCGGCGGCACGGCGTCCCCGTCGACCTCGGGCGCGACGGGAGCCTCCCGCGGAGCTACCCGACCTCGATGCGGTTCGCCGAGCGGAGCGTCGAGTTCGAGGCCGTCGAGATCGCCGGGCGGCACGTCATCGACACGCTCCACCAGGTGATGGCGTTCGACGTGTTCAAGCGGGACCTCCCGAACTACACGCTCAAGGGCGCCGCGAAGTACTTCGGCTTCGCGCCGGAGGGCCGGACCTACGTGCCGGGCGACCAGATCGCGGAGGTCTGGGACACCGACCCGCACCGGCTCATGGAGTACGCCATCGACGACGCGACGGAGACGGAGCGCCTCGCGCGGCACCTCTCCGGGAGCACGTTCTACCTCACGCAGATGGTGCCGATGCCGTACGCCCAGGCGGCGCGGACCGGCCCGGCGGCCAAGATCGAGAGCCTCTTCGTGCGCGGCTACCTCCACGCCCGCCACAGCCTCCCCCGCGCCGACTTCGGCAGCCAGGTCGTCGGCGGCTACACCGACGTGTTCGTGACCGGCGTCGTCGGGCCCGTCGTCTACGCCGACGTCGAGAGCCTGTACCCGTCGATCATGTTGAACTACGACGTCCAGCCCAAGGACGACGCGCTCGGCCTGTTCCCCCGCCTGCTCCGCCGGCTCACCGACCTCCGGTTCGAGACGAAGGACGCCATGCGCGCCGCCGCCGACGGCCACGACCGGGCCGAGCTCGACGCGCGCCAGTCGGCGTTCAAGATCGTGATCAACAGCTTCTACGGGAACCTCGGCTTCGGCTACGCCCTGTTCAACGACTTCGCCGAGGCCGACCGGGTCGCGCGGACCGGCCAGGAGCTGCTCCGCCAGATCATCGGGCTGGCGCGCGGGGCCGGCGCGCAGGTCGTCGAGGTCGACACGGACGGCGTCCTGTTCGTGCCGCCGGAGGGCGTCGAGGGCGAGGCCGCCGAGCGCGCGTTCGTCCGGGCGCTCAGCGAGCAGATGCCCGACGGCATCCGGATCGGGTTCGACGGCCGCTTCCGGCGGATGCTGTCGTACAAGAAGAAGAACTACGCGCTCCTCGACTACGACGGCCACCTGAAGTTCAAGGGGTCGAGCCTCGTGTCACGGTCGTCGGAGCGGTTCGGGCGGCGGTTCGTGCGCGAGGCGATCCGGCTGCTGCTCGGCGAGGACGTCCAGGGCCTCCACGACCTCTACCTCGACCACCGCCGGCGGATCGAGGCCCACGACTGGCAGGGCGTCGAGAGCTTCCAGCGCGTCGAGACGCTGAAGGCCTCCATCGCGCAGTACGAGCGGGCCGTCGCGGCCGGCGACCGGACCCGGAGCGCGGCCTACGAAGTCGCCAAGGCCGGCGCCGCGCAGACGGGCCGCGCGCCCCGCATCGGCGACCGGGTCGCGTACTACATCGCCGAGGGCGGGGGGCGCGTGTTCGAGGCCGCGCGGCCGGCCGACGCGTGGGACCCCGCCGCGCCCGACGAGTCGACGGCGTTCTACCTCGACCGCCTCGACCAACTGGCGGCCCGGTTCGAGCCGTTCTTCGAGACCGCCGCCCAGTTCCGGCTCGTGTTCTCGGAAGAGGACCTGTTCGGGTTCGACCCCACCGGCGTCCGCCTCGTCGTCCGCGAGCGGGACCCCGACGAGGTCGAGGACGACGTCCCGTTCTGATCCCCATGGGGGTCTCCCCCATGGCCTTTGTAGGACAGACTCCGACAATCGCTTCAAGGGCTCTTTAAGCGCCGCCGGGGGTCGAACCGTCCGGAGCGCCCGGCCGTGGGCGTCTGTGGCTCAACCGGATGGACCGTCACCATGAACCGCTTTTTGACCCTCCTCGTGCTCTGCCTCGTGCTGATCGTGGTCCTGATCGCCGCGACCTGATCGCAGAGCCAGACGGTCCGGGCGGCGCGCGGGCAGGGGCGCGACGCCCTTGAGGACGCCCTCGAGAAGGCAGAGACCGAGGCGGCGGAGCCTCCTGACCGCCGGCGCGTTCCGAGCGGGACCGGCGGCGGGGTCGTGTCCCCGCGCGCCGCACCCGCGATCCCGCCGTCCCCCGCCCCATGGCCGACCGCACCGTCCTGATCCTCGGCGCCACCGGACTCGTCGGCGGCCACGCGCTCCGGCGGTTCGCCGCCGACCGGCGGTGGTCCCGCGTCGTCACGCTCGGCCGCCGCCCGCTCGCGACCGCCGGGCCGACGCACGAGGACCACGTCGTCGACTTCGACCGCCTCGGTGAGCAGGCCGAGCTGTTCGCCTGCGACGACCTCGTGTGCGCGCTCGGCACGACGATGCGGCAGGCCGGCTCCGAGGAGGCGTTCCGGCGGGTCGACCTCGAGATCCCGTTCGAGGCCGCGCAGCTGGCCCACTCGGCCGGCGCGACGCAGATGCTCCTCGTGAGCGCGCTCGGCGCCGACCCGGGCTCCCGGATCTTCTACAACCGGACAAAGGGCGAGGCCGAGCGGGCGGTCGAGGCCGTCGGGTTCGGGGCCGTCCAGCTCCTCCGCCCGTCGCTGCTGGCGGGCGACCGCGACGAGGCACGCTGGGGCGAGCGGCTCGGGCTGGCGGTCCTGTCGCCGCTCGTGCCGGTCCTCCGCGGCCCCCTCGCCGCGCTCCGCCCCACCGAGGCGGACGACGTGGCGGCCGCGCTCGTCGCCATCGCCGGGGCCCGCCCGTCGGGCCGCCACGTGTACCGGCCGGGCGCGATCCGCCAGTGGGCGCGTGACGCGGCCTGAGGCCGGCCGTGCGGCGCCCGGGAGGGGACGCCCGCGTGCCCTGGCATCCCGCGCGGCGTGCCGTAGTTTCGGACCGGACCTTGCCCCGACGCATCTGACCTGTTGAGACGCCCTTCCGCTCTCCCGCCCCGTCCCGGCCGGGTCCGATGCTCCGCGAACGCAGCCTGCTCCTCCAGCGCCTCCTCTTCGGCGCCGACCTCTCGCTGATCGCCCTGGCCTGGGTGATCGCCTGGGTCCTCCGGTTCGAAGTGCTCACGCCGCCCCAGTGGGTGCCGCTGAGCCAGTACCTCGGCTTCCTCCCGTTCGTGCTCGCGGTGTGGGGCGCCGTGCTCCTGGTGTCCGGGCTGTACCGGACGCGCCGCGCGCAGCGGCTGACGCTCGTGGCCTACGCCGTGGCCCGGGCCGTCGCGCTCGGCCTCGTGGTGTCGCTCGGCGCGCTGTTCTTCTACCGCGAGTTCTCGTTCTCGCGGCTCCACGTGGGCCTGTTCGCCCTGCTGGCCTCGGTGCTCCTGGTCGGCCTGCGGTTCGGGATCTACACCGTCCTCCGCCGCGGGCGCCAGTCCGGCAAGAACGTCCGCCGCGTGCTGATCGTGGGGGCCGGGAAGGCCGGCCAGCGCCTCGCCCGCGCGTTCCGCCACTACCCGTGGATGGGCTTCGAGGTGATCGGCTTCCTCGACGACCGCGAGGGCGCCGTCGAGGCCGAGCCGCCGGACCCGCTCTACCCCGAGCTCGTCGAGCGGCCCGACGTCCTCGGCCCGGTCTCGGCCGTCGAGTCGCTGCTCGACCGCCACGCCGAGGGCGGCGGCGGCGGGATCGACATGGTGTACGCCGCGCTCCCGCTGTCGGCGGCCGACAAGATCCAGGAGGTCGCCGAGGCCTGCGCCCGGCACACGGCCCACCTCTGCCTCGTCCCCGACCTGTTCGGCCTCGACCTCCTCAACAGCCGGATCTCCGACGTCGACGGGCTCCCGGTGATCCACCTCATGGACGAGGCCCCGCTCGACATCCGCCAGGTGATCAAGCGGGTGGGGGACATCGCGTTCTCGACGGCCGCGCTCGTGCTGCTGGCGCCGGTGCTGGCCGTGATCGCCGTGGCCGTCAAGCTGTCGTCGCCGGGGCCGGTCCTCTACCGCCAGACGCGGATGGGGCTGAACGGGCAGACGTTCGAGATCCTCAAGTTCCGCTCGATGCCGGTCGACGCCGAGGCCGCGACCGGCGCCGTGTGGTCGACGAAGGGCGAGACCCGGGCGACGCGCGTGGGCAGCTTCCTCCGGCGGACGAGCCTCGACGAGCTCCCGCAGTTCTGGAACGTGCTCATGGGCGACATGTCGGTCGTCGGGCCGCGGCCGGAGCGGCCGGCGCTCATCGAGGACTTCCGGCACCAGATCCCGGGCTACATGCTCCGCCACAAGACGAAGGCCGGCATCACCGGCTGGGCCCAGGTCCACGGGTGGCGCGGCGACACGAGCCTCCACAAGCGGATCGAGTACGACCTGTACTACATCCAGAACTGGAGCCTCTGGCTCGACCTCAAGATCGTGGTTATGACCGTGTTCAAGGGGTTCGTCCACGAGAACGCCCATTGACGCGGGCGCTCCGGACGACGGCCGGCCGCGCCCGCCTCGGCGCCGAGGCGGAGGGGGCCGGGGCATGAGCGCGGGGCGAGTGGCGCGCGTCGTGGCCGCGAACGTCGTCGGCGTCGCGGTCCTGCTGCTGGGGCTGGAGGGCGCCGTGCGGCTGCTCCGGCCCGACATCCAGCCGGCGGGGACCGAGGCCAGCGTCCTCCTCGACGACGCGTTCGTCGACGCCGAGGGCGCGACGGTCGGGCTGCGGCCGGGCGCCGAGGGCGTCGCCAACGGGGCGGCCGTCCGCGTCGACGCCGACGGCTTCCACGTCTACGCCGGCAACGCGACCGCGCCCGACTCGGCCGGCGCCTGGCTGTGGCTGGGCGACTCCGTCCTGTTCGGCGTCGGCGTCGCGGCCGACTCGACGCTCGCGGGCCGGCTGGCGCTCCGCCAGGACACGGCGCGCGTCCTGAACCCCGGCGTCATCGGGTGGGGCCCGGCCGACTACCGCCGCCGCCTCGACGCGGCGCTCGCGGCCGGCCTCCGCCCCGCCCGCGTGACGGTCCTGTGGTGCCTCAACGACGCGCTCCCGCCGCGCCCGCTCGCCGCCGAGGACGCGCCGACCGCCGGGGCGCTGGCGGCCCGCGCCAAGGCGTGGCTCAACGTCCACTCGCGGCTGTACCGGCTCGCGAAGGACGCCGCCCTCGACCGCCCCGCGCGCTACTTCGAGCACGACCGCCGGCTCTACGAGCCGCTCGCGGCCCCGGGCGCCACCCGGCCCGAGGCGCCCGTCGACCAGGCGCTCGATGGGCTCTGGGCGATCCGCGACACCCTCGCCGCGCGAGGGATCCCGCTCGACGTGGTCGTGGCCCCCTACGAGCCGCAGCTCCGGCCCGGCGGCACCTGGGGGCCGCAGCGCGCGCTCGTCCCGCTCCTCCGCGCCCGGGGCGTCCCGGCGCTCGACCTCGCCGACGCGTTCGCCGAGGCCGCCGGGGACGACCCGGCCGCGCTCTACCTGTGGTCCGACGGGATCCACTTTTCGCGCCGCGGCCACGCGGTCGCGGCGCAGGCCGTCGCCGCGTGGGCCCCGCGCCCCTGAGCCCGCGGCCCGTCGTACGTTGGTGGGAGGTCGCTCGCGGATCGATGCGCGTCGGTGCCCTCTTCCTCCTCGTCGTCGCGGCGGTCCCGGCCGCCGCCCAGGGCTACTTCCCGCTCGGCGACGGCGACGTCTGGGAATACGGCTACGTCCTCCACCCGCCGTTCTCCGACCCCGACACGGTCCGCTTCGAGCCGGACCGGATCGCCGGCCGGGTCGTGATCAGGGACACGGCCTACGCCGTGCTCGACCTCCCGGTCGTCCCCTCGGACACGCTCCGCGTCGACCCCGCGGGCCGCGTCTGGGCGCGGATCGACGGGCGCGACGCGCTCCTCTTCGACGTCACGCGCGCCGACGGCGAGACCTACCGCGTGCCCGACCCGCACAGCGCGTTCGAGTACGTGGTGACGGTCCACCACCCCGGGACCGCGACCGTCCCGGCCGGCACGTTCCACGACGTCATCGACTTCTCGTTCGACGTTGAGGGCGTCCGCGACGACGAGTTCGGCGTCACCCTGGCCCGTGGGGTCGGGATGATCGCGGCCGGCTCGTTCCTCGAGTACGGGTCCCTGTTCTCGGCCACCGTCGGCGGCCGGCACGTGACGGCCGGGGAGGGCGGCCCGCGGGCCGCC
>CAXRFJ010000562.1:0-5659 GCA_964229475.1 Rubrivirga sp. | reverse complement strand
CGGCCTGGCCGAGAGGGAGACGGGAGCCTCGACGCCCGGTCCCGATGGTGTCCCGGGCTCGTTACCAGGAGCACGCGGCCGGGTTGGGGTTGTCCGGCGCCGTGCCCTCGGCCTTCCCGTCCGACCAGTCCTCGATCTCGTACCGCCCGTGCCGGACGACGAAGCAGTCCTCCGACGGCCCGAACACGTGGACCTCGACGCGCATCATCCCCGTCTGCCGAGGCATCGCGTGGATGTGGACGTACGGGTGCTCGGTGTCGGCCGCGACGTACTTGAGGATGTTGTTGGAGAGGGTCCCCGTGAAGGCCCACCCGTAGTAGTCCGTCGACTGCGACGGCTCGAGCTCGTAGCCGAGGTCGGAGATCGTGAGGTCGGCGAGGTTCGCGGCGTCCCCCCCCGCCCCGCCCTGGGCCGTGGGCTTGTGGTAGTGGGCGATGATCTCGGCGGCCATCCCGACGCCGGTCGTGGTGAAGTTGTCGATCTCGGCCTTTTCTTGGTTCTCGGCGAAGGCCTGGATGCCGAGGACGACGGCGAGCCCGACGATGACGATGCCGAGGACGAGGAGGAGGAGTTGCTGCTGGCCCATGAGGAAAGAAGGGGGGGGGTGAGGGCCACGGGCGACGGCAACCCACGTGCCAGCGGGGATACCGGCCCGGACGGGAACCGTCGCGCGCTGTGGGGCCCGCCTGACGCCCGTTGGCGGGACGGGCGACCGTTACGAAACCACGGAGCCGGATGTCATTCTGCGCCGCCACCTCCGGGGGAGGCGGCAGGATCGCGGCCGCCGCCACCGCTAACTCGCGTGCCGGAAGCGCTTGCGGGGGCGGCGCGGGACGGCTAACATGGCCCCAGGCTGAAAAGGTTTTCAGTTCGACCCGTTCGTCTCTCCCGCGTCCGCACCCCGCCCCCGACGCCCATGCCGAACCGCCTCTTCGTCGTCCGCACGGCCCTGATCGTGGCCCTCGGCGGGTTCCTCATGGGCTTCGACGCGTCGGTGATCTCGGGCGTCGTCGGGTTCATCGAGGGCGAGTTCGAGCTGACCAACCTCCAGCTCGGCTGGGCCGTCAGCTCACTGACCCTGGCCTCGACGCTGGCCATGATGCTCGCCGGCCCTCTGGCAGACCGGTTCGGGCGGCGGACGATGCTGTTCCTGGCCGCCGCCCTCTACGCCGTCTCGGCGATCGGGTCGGCGCTGGCCCCCACGTTCGGCGTGCTCGTCGTCGCGCGGATGATCGGGGGGATCGGGGTCGGGGCGTCGCTCATCATCGCGCCGATGTACATCGCCGAGATCTCGCCGCCCGAGATGCGGGGGCAGATGGTCTCGTTCAACCAGCTCAACATCGTCATCGGCATCTCGGTGGCGTTCTTCTCGAACTACCTCATCCTCCGGTGGCTCGACGGCGCGCCCGAGAGCTGGCGCTGGATGCTGGGGCTGGAGACGCTCCCGGCCGTGCTGTACTTCGTCGGGCTGTTCTTCGTCCCCCGCAGCCCGCGCTGGCTGATCCGCTCGGGACGCGGGACCGAGGCCCTCCCCATCATGGAGATGGCGGTCGGCGGCGTGGCCGCCACGCAGGAGCTGAGCGAGATCCAGAAGAGCCTGCTCTCCGAGACGGACACGGAGCGGGCGCCCCTCCGCGACCTCTTCTCCCCCGCCCTCCGGCTCGTGGTCACGATCGGCGTCGTCGTCGGCGTGCTCCAGCAGATCACGGGCATCAACGCCGTGTTCTTCTACGCCCCGACCATCTTCGAGCAGTCGGGCATCGGGACCGACGCGTCGTTCGTGCAGGCCATCTTCGTCGGGTTGATCAACCTCGTGTTCACCGTCGTCGCGATCCTGTTCATCGACCGGCTCGGGCGCCGGCCGCTCCTCCTCGCGGGGCTGATCGGGATCACGGTGTGCATGGGCCTCCTGTCGGTCGGGTTCTCGCAGGCGACGTACACCCTGGGCGACGACGCCGCGGCGGTCGTGGCCGAGTCGGGCGTCGACATCGGCCCGATCCTCGGGCAGACCTACGAGAGCGACACCGCCTTCAAGGCCGCCCTCGCCGAGACCCTCGGCGAGGACCTCGCGGGCCGGTACGAGGCCGACCTCATCGCCGGGGCGATCTCGGCCAACCCGACGCTGATCCTCATCGGCATCCTCGGGTTCGTGGCCTCGTTCGCCGTGTCGCTCGGGCCCGTGATGTGGGTCCTGTTCTCGGAGCTGTTCCCGATGCGGATTCGCGGGCTGGCGATCTCGTTCGTCGGCCTGATCAACTCGGCGGTCAGCTTTCTCGTCCAGCTCGTGTTCCCCTGGGAGCTCGACGCGCTGGGCAGCGCGACGACGTTCCTGATCTTCGGCGCGTTCGCCGCGGCCGGGCTCCTGTTCGTCTGGCGGGTGGTGCCGGAGACGAAGGGGAAGTCGCTCGAGGAGCTGGAGGCCGAGCTCGTCCGCGCCTGACGCCATGCCCGCCCGTCCGTCGCCACCGCCCGCGCGACCGACCGTCCGGGTCGGCGGGGCGCCCCTGGTCTGGAACGAGCGCCCCGTCACGGGCCGGATCGTGGTCCTCGACGGGGTGCCGTGCTACCGGATCGACAACGTGGACCGGATGGCCCCGTTCTTCGTCACCGTCGTGAGCGCGGGCGACGCCTGGCTGTTCGCGTCCAGCCTCGGGTCGCTGACGGCCGGGCGGCGCGCCCCGGAGCACGCGCTGTTCCCCTACGAGACGGTCGACCGCATCCACGACGCGCGGGGCCGGGTGGGCGGGACCACGCTCCTGCTCGTCCAGAAGGCGGGCGACGAGGCGGCTACGCTCTGGGAGCCGTTCACGGCGCGGTACGAGGGGCTCGCGCCGGTCCGCCGGAGCCTCGCCAAGTCGCTCACCGGCGACCGCCTCCGCTTCGAGGAGGCGCACGACGCGCTCGGCCTCACGTTCGCCCAGACGTGGACGACGAGCGAGCGCTACGGGATCGTCCGCACGGCGACGCTCCGGAACACCGGCCCCTCCGGCGTGCGGGTCCGCCTGCTCGACGGCGTCCAGCACCTGATGCCGTACGGGATCGAGCGGGCGATGCAGGAGCGCCAGAGCGTGCTCGCGACCGCCTACACGCGGAGCGAGCGGCTCGCCTCCGGCCTCGGCCTCGTCGCCCTCAGCGCGATCCCCGTCGACCGGGCGGAGCCGTCGGAGGCCCTCCTCGCGACGACCGTGTGGCAGGCGGGGCTCGACGCGGACGCGGTCCTCCTCTCGACCCGCCAGCTCGCCGCGTTCCGCCGAGGGGCCGAGGTCGAGGACGAGCGCCTCGTGCGCGCCGAGCGGGGGGCCTACCTCGCCCACGCCCGGCTCGCGCTCGCGCCCGGCGCGGCGCAGAGCTGGGACCTCGTGGCCGACGTCGAGCAGGACGCCGCCGACGTGGTCCGCCTCGACGCCGCGCTCGGCGACCCCGACGCGCTCCGCCGGTCGGTCCGCGACGACGTGGCCGCGGGCGCCGCGCGGCTGTCGTTCCTGGTCGGCACGGCGGACGGCGAGCAGGCCACGGCCGACCCGATGGCCACGGCGCGGCACCGCATGAACGTGCTCTACAACGTCATGCGCGGCGGCGTCTTCGACGACGGGTACGCGGTCCGCCGCGACGCCGTGCGGGCGGCCGTGGCCCGGTTCGACGCGCCGGTCGCCGAGGCGCACGCGGCCTGGTTCGACGGCCTCCCGGACGCGCTCCCGGTCCAGGAGCTCCGCCGGCGCGCCGAGGCCGAGGGCCCCCAGCTCCAGCGGCTGGTCGCCCAGTACCTCCCGCTCCACTTCAGCCGCCGCCACGGCGACCCGTCGCGGCCGTGGAACCACTTCACCATCGACGTCCGCGACGCCGACGGCGGCGTCCGCCGCGGCTACGAGGGGAACTGGCGGGACATCTTCCAGAACTGGGAGGCGCTCGGCCGCTCGTTCCCGGGCTACCTGGAGTCGATGGTCGCGGGGTTCGTCAACGCCTCCACGGCCGACGGCTACAACCCGTACCGGATCACGGACGCCGGGATCGACTGGGAGGTCACCGACCCCGACGACCCCTGGAGCTACATCGGCTACTGGGGCGACCACCAGATCGTCTACCTCCTGCGGCTGCTGGAGTCGCTCGGGGCGCACGCGCCGGACCGGCTCGCGGCGCTCCTCGGCGAGCGGCGGTTCAGCTACGCGAACGTCCCCTACCGGATCGCGCCCTACGACGCCATCCTCCGCGACCCCCAGGACACCGTCGCCTACGACGAGGACGAGGCGGCCCGGATCGCCGCGCGCGTCGAGGCGGTCGGGGCCGACGGGAAGCTCCTGTGGGACGCCGCCGGCGACGTCCGCCTCGTGACGCTGGCCGAGAAGCTGCTCGTGCCCGTCCTCGCGAAGCTGACCAACTTCGTCCCGGGCGGCGGGGTCTGGATGAACACGCAGCGGCCGGAGTGGAACGACGCGAACAACGCGCTCGTGGGCAACGGCCTCTCGGTGGTCACGCTGTTCGCCGTCCGCCGCTACCTCGCCCTGCTGCACGGCCTCCTCGCCCGCGCCGGCCGCGTGCGCCTCTCGGCCGAGGTGGCCGACCTGCTGGCGGACGTGGCCGGCGTGTTCGAGACGCACGGGGCCCTCGCGGAGCGGCCCCTCGACGACGGCGAGCGCCGGGCGGTGGTCGACGCGCTGGGCGAGGCCGGGGGGCGGTACCGGGCCGGCCTCTACCGCGACGGCCTCGGCGGCGACACGCGCGACGTCCCCGCCGAGGCGATCCGGTCGTTCCTCGCCCGCGCGCTCGCGGCCGTGGACCAGAGCCTGAGCGAGGCCCGCCGCGACGACGGCCTCGTCCACAGCTACAACCTGCTGGAGATCGGCGACGGCACGATGGGCGTGCGCCCGCTCTACCCGATGCTGGAGGGGCAGGTCGCCGCGCTCGAGGCCGGCGTGCTCTCGCCGGAGGCGTCGCTCCGCCTGCTCCGCGCCCTCCGCGCGAGCGCCATCTACCGCGCCGACCAGCACAGCTACCGCCTCTACCCGGACCGCACGCTCCCCGGCTTCCTCGAGAAGAACACGCTCCCCGCCGACGCCCTCGACCGCGCCCCGCTCCTCGCCCGCCTCCTCGACGACGGCGACACGAGCGTCGTCGTGCGCGACGTGCGCGGGGGCCTCCACTTCGCCGGCGCCTTCCGCAACGCCGCCGACGTCCGCGCGGCGCTCGACGCGCTCGCCGAGGCGGGGTGGGACGTCTCCGACGATGACCGCCGGCGCGTGCTCGACGTGTTCGAGGCCGTGTTCGATCACCGCGCCTTCACCGGCCGCTCGGGCACGTTCTTCGGGTACGAGGGGCTCGGGAGCGTCTACTGGCACATGGTCTCGAAGCTGGCCCTCGCCACGCAGGAGACCGCCTTCCGGGCCCACGCGGCCGGGGCCGACGAGACCGCCGACCTCGCCGACGCCTACTACGACGTCCGCGCCGGGCTCGGCGGGAGCAAGACGCCCGAGGCCTTCGGCGCCTTCCCGACCGACGCGTACTCCCACACGCCGGGCCACGCGGGCGCCAAGCAGCCGGGCCTGACCGGCCAGGTCAAGGAGGACGTGCTCTGCCGCTGGGGCGAGCTCGGCGTGCTCGTCGAGGACGGCCGCCTCGTGATCCGCCCGCTCCTCCTCCGGGCGGAGGAGTTCCTCTCCGGGCC
>CAXRFJ010000561.1:0-4444 GCA_964229475.1 Rubrivirga sp. | reverse complement strand
TCCTCGACGTAGTCGGGGCGCTGGTCGCGGAGGTCCTTCGGATCGTCCATCATCTCGGGGTCGGCCATCGGGGTCGGGGGTGGGGGCCGCTCCTACTCCGCGCCCGCGCCCGGGGTCCGCGCTAGGCGTCGTCGCGGAACGCCATCGGGTAGTCGGCCTCGCAGTCGCCGCGGGCGATCGCCTTCAGCCGGCGGCCCAGGAACTTGCGGCGGAGCGGCGAGAGGTAGTCGAGGTAGAGGACGCCGTCGAGGTGGTCCGTCTCGTGCTGGATCACGCGCGCGAGCGGCCCGGTCACCGGCCACTCGTGCGGCTGGAAGTGCCGGTCGAGGAACCGGATCCGCAGCTCGTCCGGGCGCCAGACGGTCTCCCGCAGGTCCGGGATCGAGAGGCACCCCTCCTCCATCTCGACCTCGGGCGCGTCGTCCTCCACGGTCAGCTCCGGGTTGATGAACACGAGCGGGGCGGTCGCGTAGTCCGGCACGGCGCCGCCGTTGTCCTCCGCGAGGTCCTCCGCGTACGACCGGAGGTCGGCCACGAAGAGGCGGAGCGACCGGCCCACTTGGGGCGCCGCGAGGCCGGCCCCGTGGGCCACGCCCATCGTCTCGATCATGTCGTCGATGAGCGCCTGGAGCTCGGGGCTGTCGGCCTCGACCTCGGCCGCGCGCTCGCGGAGGACGGGCTGGCCGTAGGCGTAGATCGGGAGGACCATCGGGTGTCGCGGGGCGGGTGCGGAGGATAGGGCGAAACGCCGCTCAGGATCCGCCCGCGCGAGGTCTCCGCCCCCCCTTCACCCGAGCCCGGCAGCCTGCTCGTCGAGCCAGTCCTGGAGGATCACGCACGCGGCGGCGGCGTCGAGCGTCCCCTTCTGGCGCCGCCGCTTTTTCGACACGCCCGCCTCGACGAGTTGGCGGAGCGCCCGGCGCGACGACTCGCGCTCGTCCTGGACCACGATCTCGACGCCCGGCGCGGCCCGCTTGAGGCGCCCCAGGAACGGCCGGACGCGGGCGCCGGCGTGGCCCTCCGCCCCGTCGTCCGTCAGCGGCCACCCGACGACGATCACGCCGACGCCCTCCTCCTCGACCAGCCGGGCGAGCGCCGTCAGCGCCTCGCCCGGCGTGAACGTCCCGACCGGCCGGGTCGTGAGCCGGAGCGGGTCGGCCAGGGCGACGCCGACGCGGCGAGCGCCGTAGTCGACCCCGGCCACGCGGGGGAGGGGCTGGGGGGTCAGGGGAGCAGCGGGGGAGTGGCAGGGAAGAGGATCGTCTGCGGAGGGGGCCTGTTCCCCGGGCCTCTCCCCTCTCGTCAGGCCGCCTTTTTCCGGTTCGCCGGGTGGTCGGCGCTGCCCTCGGGGATCGCGTAGCCCAGCTCCTCGAGCGGCTCCTGGAGCGTCTCGCGGAGCTTCTTGCCGGGCTTGAAGTGCGTCTTGCGGCGGGACGGGATGAAGACCGTCTCGTTCGTCTTCGGGTTGCGGGCCTTCGGCTTGGCCTTCGTCTTCTTGACCTCGAACACGCCGAAGTCGCGGAGCTCGATGCGGACCTCGGGGTCGGCCCCGGCCATCAGGTCGCGGAGCGCGTCGATCGTGGCCTGGACCCAGGGCTCACACTTGTACAGCGGCTCGCCGGACGCGGCGGAAACCTCGCGGGCGACGTCTTTTTTGGTGAGGGTCGGCGTGCGGTGGGTGTTGGATGCCATCGTGGTGGGAAGGCGACCCGCGCTGTGCGCACATACCGCACGCTGGCAGTCGGGCCGGTTGTCGGGGGGAGGGGCTCCGCCCGCACGGGGAGCCCAGATCGGGTGTCAGACTGCCAAACCTACGCCGATCAACGACCTGCGACAGTGGGCCGACAAAGATTCACCCCCCGCCGGCCGCCTGAGAGGCCGCACGGCGCACATACCGCCGCAAGGTCCCGGGAATCCCCTACTCCTCCCGGTACACGCCGTAGATCCCGTCGAGCCGCCCGAGCCGCTTCATGATCCGCCGGAGCTGCTTCACGTCGCTCACGTAGAGCACGATCGTCCCCTCGAACATCCCGTCCTCGGAGGTGACCGTGATCGAGCGGATGTTGGTCTTGAGGCTCTTCGAGATCACGGCCGTCATGTCGCTCACGATCCCGACCCGGTCCTCGCCGACGACGCGGAGCGTGGCCGAGAACTGGACGTCCTTCTGGCGGCTCCACTCGACGGGGATCACGCGCTCGCCGTGGTCCGAAAAGAGGTGGTTCGCGTTCTTGCACCCCTTCCGGTGGATCTTGACGACGCCGGTCTTGGAGAGGAAGCCGAACACGTCGTCGCCGGGGATGGGGCCACAGCAGGCCGCGTACTCGACGGCGAGGTCGGTGTGGCGCTCGCCCTCGATGACGAGGGCCGTCCGGCCGCCGGCGCGGTCGCGGGCGTCCTCGCGGAAGTCGACGGCGTCGACCTCGAGGAGCGCCGGCGAGACGCCCTCGGGCACGTCCGCCTCGGGCTCCTCCTGGGGCAGCCCCTTCTTGAGCGCCGCCACGAAGTCGGCCGGGTCGTACTTGCCGGAGCCGATCTCGTAGAACAGCTGCTGGGTCGAGGCGAACTTGAGGTCGGCCGCGAGCCGGTTGATGGCCTGCTCGTCGGGCTCGAGGCGGGCCCGGGCGAGCTTCTTGTCGAGCAGCTCGCGGCCGTGGGTCGCCGTCTTCCGGCGCCGCTCGTTGACCCAGTGGCGGATCCGCGCCTGCGCCTTGTGGGTGACGACGAACCCGGCCCAATCGGGGTTGGGCGTCTGGCGCTTCGAGGTCAGGATCTCGACCTGCTCGCCCGACTGGAGGCGGTAGCTGAGCGGGACCATCTTCCCGTCCACCTTCGCCCCGATGCAGTGGAAGCCAACCTCGGAGTGGATCTGGAAGGCGAAGTCGACGGGCGTGGCGCCGGTCGGGAGCGTGACGAGCTCGCCGGCCGGCGTGAAGACGAAGATCTCCTCGTCGTAGAGGTTGAGGTGGAACTGGCGGACGAACTCGTCGGCGTCGTCGGGCGCCGGGTTCTCAAGGAGGTCGCGGACCCAGGCGTAGAGCTCGGCGACGCGGGCGTCGCCCGCGCCGGCCGTGGCCGCGCCGTCGCCGCCGGGCGCCTCCTTGTACTTCCAGTGGGCCGCGACGCCGCGCTCGGCGACCTCGTGCATCTCTTGCGTCCGGATCTGGACCTCGACCGGCCGGCCCTCCGGCGTCATGACCGTCGTGTGGAGGCTCTGGTAGCCGTTCGACTTCGGCTTGGAGATGAAGTCGCGGTGCCGCCCGTCGACGGGCGGGTAGTTCGCCGTGACGGCCGAGTAGACGCGCCAGCAGTCCTCGCGGCCCTGCTTCCCGGTCGTGTGGAGGATCACGCGGATGGCGAACAGGTCGTAGACCTCGTCGAGGCCGACGCCCTGCCGCCTCATCTTGTTGTAGATCGACGTGATGCTCTTCGGCCGGCCGTAGATGTCGAAGGCGAACCCGGCCTCCTCCAGCTCCTCCCGCAGCGGCTCGATGAACCGGTCGATGAACCGCTCGCGCTGGCGGCGCTTGGCGTTGAGCCCCTCGGCGATCTCGCGGTAGGCCTCGGGCTGGAGGTACTTCAGCGAGAGGTCCTCCAGCTCTGTCTTGACCTCGTGGAGCCCGAAGCGGTGGGCCAGCGGGGCGAACAGGTCCTGCGTCTCGGCCGCGATGCGGAGCTGCTTCTCGGCCGGC
The DNA here is from genome assembly GCA_964229475.1 of Rubrivirga sp. Lineage (GTDB taxonomy): Bacteria > Bacteroidota > Rhodothermia > Rhodothermales > Rubricoccaceae > Rubrivirga. The sequence continues at coordinate 755 of CAXRFJ010000561.1, read as the reverse complement.
ATCGCGCCCAGCGTCCGCATGTTGTGGAGCCGGTCGGCGAACTTGACCAGGATGACGCGGACGTCCGACGCCATCGAGAGCATGAGCTTCCGGACATTCTCGGCCCGCCCGAGCGCCCGGTTCTCGAACACGCTCCCGATCTTCGTCACGCCGTCGGTGATCCGCGCGACCTCGGCGCCGAACTCGCTCTCGAGCAGGTCGAGCGAGAGGTCCGTGTCCTCGACCGTGTCGTGGAGGAGCGCCGCCGCCACGGTCACGTCGTCCATCCGGATGTCCTTGGCCGCGATGAGCGCGACCTCGAGCGGGTGCGAGATGTAGAGCTCGCCGGAGGCGCGGCGGTCGTCGCGGTGTGCCCAGTAGGCCACGCGGAAGGCGCGGCGGATCATGGCCTCGTCGACCGACGGGAGGTTCCGCCCGCAGTGCTCGAGGAGCACGCGGAGGCGGCGCTCGTACTCGGGCGCGACGACGAGGCCGTCGAGCTGGCGGTGGAGGTCGGCGGAGGCCTGGATCATGGAGGCGGAGGCGTCCGGGTGGGAACGCCCCGGGGGCGGTCGATCGGACCCGCAAACTAGGAAGAGCCCGTGCGCCCCTCCCCCACCCCGCCCGCCTCGGCGGCGTTCCCCGGCGGGGCCGAACGAAGGCGGGGCCCCGCTCAGGAGCGGGGCCCCGCAGGACCTGCGAGCGGACGGGCCGACCGAGCGGTTGGCGCTCGCCGACCTACCGGTGGGCTGGCGCCGACGTAGCGGTGGTGGGGG
>CAXRFJ010000560.1:0-6682 GCA_964229475.1 Rubrivirga sp. | reverse complement strand
CGGCTTCGCCAGCGCCACGGCGGCCGCGCCCGCCTCGGCGCCGGGGGCGGCGTCCGGGTCGGGCGGGAGGGCGGCCTCGCCGCAGAGCGCCCGCGCGGCCTCGGTCTCGAAGCCCACGCCGAGCCGGTCCGCCAGCCGGTCGAGCACCATGAACCCCGCGTTGTGCCGCGTCCCGACGTAGTCCGGCCCCGGGTTGCCGAGCCCGACGACGAGCCGGGACACGGGCCGCGACGGCGGCGGGGGCACGGTGCCGAACAGGCGGGACAGCCAGGACATGGGGGCGCAGGCGGGGCGGAAACGAACGCAGGGGCACGGCGGGTGGGCCGTGCCCCTGCGGGGGACTGGACGCGGAGAGGGGAGGGCTAGGCCTCCTCGGCGGGCGCGTCGGCCGGGGCCTCGTCGCCCTCGGCGGCCTCGAGGCCCTCGACGGCCTCGGCCGTCTCCTCCTCGTCGTCGGCCGCGACGGCCTTCGGCGCGGTCACGGTCGCGATGGTCCGGGCCGGGTCCGTGAGCAGCTCGATGGCGTCGCCGAGGTCGAGCTCCTCGACGTGGAGCGACTCGCCGACCTCGAGGGTCGTGACGTCGATCGAGACGTGGCCCGGGATGTCCTTCGGGAGCGCGCGGATCTCGAGCGCGGAGAGCGGCTGCGAGAGGATGCCGCCGGCCTTGACGCCACGCGGCGTGCCCTCGAGCCGGAGCGGGATCGTCATCGTCAGCGTCTCGCCGGCCGTCAGCGCCAGGAAATCGGCGTGGAGCGGCTGGTCCGTGACCGGGTGGAAGTCGACCTGCTTGAGGATCGCCTCGTGGTCGGCCCCGTCGACGGAGAGGGCGACGCGGTAGGTCTCGGTCGTGAAGATCAGCGGGCGGAGCGCCAGCGTCTCGACGGCGAAGTGGACGGGGTCGGTGTGGACGCCGTAGAGGACGCACGGGACGAGGCCCTCGCGGCGGGCGGCCTTCGTGGCCGTCTTGCCGGTCTCGCGCGGCTGGGCGTCGAGCGTGATGGACTGCATGGTTCGGTCGGGTTCGAGTCGGGGCGGCCGGCGGTCGGGGTGCCCGAGGGGGCGGCCGTCTCCTGTCGACGGCGTGGGGCGCGGGCCCGGAACCGGAAGCCTACGGCGCGCCGGCCCCCTCCCACCGCGACGAATCCGCGAAGAGCCGGCCGCTGGACGATGGAGGCCGGGGCGAGACGGGGCACCCGCCGGCTCCCGCCGTCCTGCGCGGTGCCGCGCGGCCGGGCCCCGGCGTCGGCTCGCAGCGGCCTCCGCCTCGGCGCCGAGGCGGGAGGAGCCGGCGGGCGCGGCAGCGGGCGGCCCGGGCCCGTCAGTCCACGAACAGCGTCGAGATCGACTCGTCGGAGCCGATCCGGTGGATCGACTCGGCGAACAGCGGGGCGACGGAGATGACCTCGATCTTGTCCGAGTCGCGGCGGAGCGGGACCGAGTCGGTCACGATGACGCGGCTGAGGGGGCTCGCGTCGATCCGGTCGATGGCCGGGCCCGACAGGAGCGGGTGCGTGCAGAACGCCTGGACGTCGAGCGCGCCGGCGCCGTGGAGCGCCGTGGCCCCCGACGTCAGGGTCCCGGCCGTGTCGCAGAGGTCGTCGATGACGAGGCAGTTCTTGCCCTTCACGTCGCCGATGATGTTCATGACCTCGGCCACGTTGGCCTCCGGCCGCCGCTTGTCGATGAGCGCGAGGCCGGCCTGGAACCGCTTGGCGTAGGCCCGCGCGATCTTCGAGGCGCCCACGTCCGGGGCCACCACGACGAGGTCGCGGCGGTAGTCCTCGACCGTCTGGCCGTTCGAGGCCGCGAGGGCCAGCGTGTGCTTCTCGAGCCACTCCTCGAACACGACCGAGCCGTAGAGGTGGTCGACCGGGATGTCGAAGAAGCCCTGGATCTGGGCCGCGTGGAGGTCCATCGTCAGGACGCGGTCCACGCCGGCGTCCTGGAGCATCTTCGCGATCATCCGCGCGGCGATGCTCACGCGGGGCTGGTCCTTCCGGTCCTGCCGGGCGTAGCCGAAGTACGGGATGACGGCCGTGATCCGCGCCGCCGAGGCCCGCCGCGCGGCGTCGATCATCAGGAAGAGCTCCATCCAGTTCTCGGCCGGCGGCGGCGTCGACTGGATGATGAACAGGTCGGTCCCGCGGATGGACTCCTCGTAGCGGACGTAGATCTCGCCGTCGGAAAAGTTCTTGAGCGTGACCGCGCCGAGCTCCTGGCCGTAGTGCGCCGCGATCCGCGCGGCGAGGTCGGGGTTCGAGCGGCCGGCGAAGATCGAGACGGGGAGCGCGGGGGTCGACACAGCGGCGCGAGGGGAGGGAGGGGGAGGCCCCGGCCGGGCCGGGACACGATGGCCACGGACTCCAAAATAGGCCGCCCCGCGGCGGCGGGAGGATGGAGATCGAGGAAGAGTGCGGTGCGCGCGGGCCGGGCGACGCCCGCCGCGGGCGACCGATTCAGACAAACCTCGCGGGCCCGTCATCCTCTCGCCGTCGGCGTGGCGTAGCGTCGCGAGCGCGTGGCCCGCCCGGCCGCGCCGCGCGCGCGCCGTTCCGCAGCGGCCGCCCGCGCCCCCGGCCCTCCGGAGCCCCCTCCGGTCCCGCACCCCACCGCCCCCTTGCGCCTCCTCCTCGCTGTCGCGGCCCTCGCCGCGTTCGCCGCCCCTGTCCGCGCCCAGATCTGCTCGGGCCTCGAGGGCGCCGCCGCGCTCTCCTGCGTCGCCGACGGCTACCGCCCGGCCTCCGTCCTCTCGCTCGACGCCTCGAAGGACCGGCTCTACGACACCGTCGACCGGAGCGCCCAGGGCGGGCAGGACGGCGTGTTCGGGCTCTACACCGGCCACTTCGTCGCGTTCGACTGCTCGCCCTCCTGCGACCCGTCGCAGGACGTCTACAACAACGACGGCGCCAACGGGATCAACCAGGAGCACGTGTTTCCCCGGTCGCGCGGCGTCGACGGGACCGCGGCCGAGCGCGACATGCACCACCTCTACCCGACGCGCGGCGCCGTGAACTCGGCGCGCGGCAACGACCCGTTCGGGGCCCTCGACGACGGCCTCTCGTCGAGCTGGTACCGCAGCGCCGACCGGGCGACGGCGCGGCCGGCAGACCCCGACACGTGGAGCCAGTCGGCCGGCGGGACGTTCGAGCCGCGCGCCGTCGTCCGCGGCGACGTCGCGCGGGCCATGTTCTACGTGGCCGCCGTCTACGGCTCGACCGTCGACGGGGCGTGGTTCCGGGCCCAGCTCGACGACCTCCTCGCGTGGCACGAGGCGGACCCCGCCACGGAGGGCGAGCGGGCCCGGTCGGCGCGGGTCGCCCAGTTCCAGTCGGGCTGCGGGGCCGGCGACTGCGTCAACCCGTTCGCCTTCGACGCGACCCTCGCCCGCCGCGTGTTCGCCCCGGGCACGGGCGACCCGGGCGACCCCGGCGACCCGCCGGGCAACGGCGCGCCGACGCTCGTGGCCGACGAGGTCGAGACCGACGAGGACGTGCCGGCCGTCGTGGCCGTTCTCGACAACGACGCCGACCCGGACGGCGACGCGCTGACGGTCACGGCCGCGGCCCGCCCCCTCCACGGCACGGCGACCACGGACGGGACGACGGTGACGTACACGCCGGCCGCCGACTTTTTCGGGACCGACACGTTCGAGTACACGGTCTCCGACGGCGAGGCGACGGCGACCGCCTCGGTGCGCGTGACGGTTCGGCCGGTCAACGACGCCCCGACGGCGCCGGTCATCGCCAGCCCGCCCGACGGCGCGGCGCTGGTGGCGGCCGGCGACCCCGACGCCGCGTTCACGGTGTCGTGGACGTCCTCGGCCGACGTCGAGGGCGACCAGGTGGCGTACCGCTGGGAGCTCGCCCGGTCCGCCGCGTTCGACGCCCTCGTCCTGTCGGCGCCGGCACAGGGCCCGAACGTCCGCCTCACGGTCGGCGCCCTCGCCGACGCGCTCCCCGAACTCGAGCCCGGCCAGTCGGCCGAGCTCTGGCACCGGGCCGTCGCCAGCGACGGGCAGGACGAGACGGCCGGCCCGGCCGCCCGCGTCGTCGTCGAGCGCGGGATGGTGACGGCGGGCGAGGGCGGCCCCGGCGGGCCGCTGGCGGTCTCGGTGCGCCCGAACCCAGCCCGCGACGCCGCGCGCGTCGTCGTGGACCTCCCGGCCGCGGCCGGCCTCCGCGTCGAGGTGGTCGACGCGCTCGGCCGCGTGGTGGCCGTCCCCGTCGACGGCTGGCGGGCGGCGGGCGCCCACGTGGTGGCGCTCGACCCGGGCGCGCTGCCGGCCGGCGTCTACGGCGTCCGCGTCGTCGCCGAGGCGGAGGTGGCCGTCGCGCGGGTCACGGTCGTGCGGTAGCGGCGCGGGCGGGGGCGCCCTCGCGCGGCCCGAAAACATGGCGAGGCCCCCCGCTCTCTCTCCCTCTCTGGAACGAACCAAATCGGGTACGAGGGGCCTCGCGCACCGAGAGCCTACGGCCGCGCGGGGCGCTCCCGCCAGGAGGGGCCACGCCGGATCGCACGGATCGCACCGACGCCCCCACGAGTCGCACGAGGGCGCACTGGAGCGTGTAGGACGCACTGTAGGAGGGCGCGCGGCGCTCGCCCCACGCGGGCGCCAGACGCACGAAGGCCGCCCCCCGCGGAGCGGCCTTCGGTTGCCCGAGGAGGACTCGAACCCCCAATAACAGGACCAAAACCTGCTGTGTTGCCAATTACACCATCGGGCAAGCGGCACCGGGACCCGGCGGGCGCGTAGGTGGGACGCGCGGGCGTGACGGGACCGGCCGGCCGAGTATAGAGGGGCCGCGCCGAGCCGGTCAATGCTCCGGGCGCCCGCGGCCCCCGCCCCCGACCTGCTCTTGCCCCCCTTTTCACGCCCGTGCCCGACGCCTCGCCGACGCCGCCCGACCCCGCCCTCTCCGCCCGCAACGGCGCGCCGTCGCCGGACGAGCGGTCCGCCATCGGCGTGCTCGGCGGCCTGGGGCCCTACGCGGGGCTCGACCTCGTCCGCTGCGTGTTCGACGAGACCGACGCGCGGACCGACCAGGAGCACCTGCCGGTCGCGCTCCTCTCGTACCCCAACCGGATCCCGGACCGGTCCACGTGGCTCGACGACGCGACGGCCCCGAGCCCGCTCCCCGGCATGATGGAGGTCCTCCGCCGGCTCGACGACGCCGGCTGCGCCGTCGCGGGCGTCCCCTGCAACACGGCCCACGCCCCCGCCATCTACGACCGGCTGGTCGACGGCCTCCTCGCCGACGGCCGGGCCCTCCGCCTGCTCCACATCGTGGACGCGATCGTCGAGCACGTCGGCGAGGTGGCGCCGGGCGCGTCCCACGTCGGCGTGCTGGCGACGACGTCGTCGATCCGGAACCGGCTCCACCAGGTCGGTCTCGAGGCGGCGGGCTACGAGGCCGTCGTCCCGAGCGAGGCGGTCCAGGAGGCCGTGCAGGCGACGATCTTCGCGCCATGGGGGCTCAAGGCCCAGAGCGCCCCGCCGGACCCGCGCACCCGGGAGGCGTTGCTGGCGGCCACCGAGCACCTCGTCGCCAAGGGCGCCGACGCCGTCATCCTCGGCTGCACCGAGCTCCCGCTGGCGGTCCCGGAGCGGCGGCACGAGGGGACCCCGTTCGTCAACTCGACGCGGGCGCTCGCGCGGGCGCTCATCCGGGCGACGCACCCCGAGACGCTCCGGGGCGCGCGCACGGTCGTGGCCTGAGGCCGTCCGCCTCGGCGGGTCGGTGGGCAGCCGCGGGGCCACACCGGCGGTGTGGCCCGACCCGCGCCAGCCGCGTCCCGAGGCGGAGGGAGTCGGGTTAGAACGACGGCTCGCGGAGCGTCGTCTGGACCTCCACGAGCGCGTACGAGCCGAACACGCCGAGCCCGCCGTCCACGTTCGTCACGAGGTTCGGGATCTCGCCCGGCGACAGCGTCGAGCCCCCGCCCTGGACCGCCTGGGACTCGACGAACGCCTCGAGGGCCGCGTCGACGGAGATCAGCCGGACGGTGTACGGGCCGTAGAACGTAAACCCGATGAACGGGACCTGCACGAGGAGCGTGCCGTCGCCGCGGTCGATGTAGCTGGCCTCGTTGATGATCGGCGAGGTGCCGGTCGTGACGTCGTCGTCGCTGGGGTCCTCGTCGCAGAGGAGCGTCCCGCCGGCCTCCTCCTCGCAGTCGAGGAAGCGGCGGATGATCGGGACCGGGAGGAACGTCTCGGGGTCCGGCACGCTCCGGTAGAGCGTGTCGCCGTCGATGACGACCGGCTCGAAGGTGGCCGGCGCGAGGGCGCGCGTCGAGGCGATGAACGCGGCCCGCCGCTCGGCCGTGGTCGACCGCGTGATGACGACCTCCGGGCCCTGGCCGGCGCCGTACGTCACCTCGGCGGGCGGACCCTGGACGAGCTCGACGGCCGGCGGCGTCGTGGTCGTGGTCGTGAGCCGGTCGCGGGCCTGCACGTCGAGCCGGTACGTCCGCCGCGGGAGGACGGTGACGCTCGCGTCGAGCGGGACGTAGGTGCCCGCCTCGGCCTCGGCGTAGGGGTAGACGGCCTCGTCCGTGCCGTCGGCGGCGAGGAGCGTGACGGTGACCGTCGCGCCCGAGATGGCCACGTCGGCCGGGTCGAAGGCGTCGAGGAGCGGGGCGACCTCGGACAGCGCGACCGGCGGCAGCGCCTCGCCGAC
>CAXRFJ010000559.1:0-3504 GCA_964229475.1 Rubrivirga sp. | reverse complement strand
CCCACATCGCCGCCGACGTGTGGAACAGGTTCCGCGCGTGGACGGTCGGCCGCGCGAGGTCGTTGCGGATGCCGTCGAGCAGCACCTCGTTCCACAGCCGCGCGACGGACGGCTCCGGGACGGGCTCGGCCTCCTGCGCCGCCACCGCGCCCACGGCGACGCACGCCAGGAGGCATCGGCCGACCCATCGGCCGAGGGCCATCGGGAGCGACGAGGAGCGGCGCATGGGTCGGGCTCGGCGGGCGGGTGCGGGCGACGGGCGGAAGCTACGCCCGGGGGCCCGACCGGCGTCCCGCCGCGGAGATCTCGCGCCCGCTCAGCGCCGCCCCCGCACCTCGACCACGACGTCCGGCGCGTCGGCGAACAGCCCGTCGACGCCGGCCGCGAGCAGGGCGCGGACCTCGGCCCGCACGTCCCCGCCCGCCGCGGGCGCCCCGCCGGAGGACCGCAGCGGCGGCGGGAGGAAGGCGTTCTCCGGGCGGACCGTCCAGACGTGGACGGCGAGCCCGGCCGCGTGGGCGTCGGCCACGAGCGACGACGGCGCGAGCGTCTCCGGGTCGAGCACGAAGGCCTTCGCCACGCCGACCGCGTCGGCGTAGGTGGCGACCGTGGCGAGGCCGTCGGGCGTCATCATGGCATCGTACGTGAGCTCCGGCCGGTCGGCCGGGCCGGCGCCGGGCATCGCCAGCTGGACGAGCCGGAGCCGCGTGAGCCCGCGCAAGAGCTCCAGCCCCCCGACCTCGAACGACTGGATCCAGACCGGGTCGTCGGGCGCGTCGAGGCCGGCGGCGTGGAGCGCCTCGACGAGCGGGACCTCGAGCGGCAGCCCGATCCGCCGGAAGTGGGTCGGGTGCTTCGTCTCCGGGTAGAGGCCGACCGGCCGGCCGCGCGCGGCGCCGAGCGAATCGGCCAGGGCGATCACCTCGGCGAGGGTCGGGATCTGGAACCGGCCGTCGTAGGCGGCGCTCGCGGGGCGGAGGTCCGGGAGGCGCTCGACGGCGCGGAGCGTCTTGAGCTCGGCGAGCGTGAAGTCCTCCGTGAACCACCCCGTGACGGCCTCCCCGTCGATCGTCTTCGTCGTCCGCCGGTCGGCGAACGCGGGGCGGGCGGCCACGTCGGTCGTCCCCGAGATCTCGTTCTCGTGGCGGGCGACGAGGACGCCGTCGCGCGTCATGACGAGGTCGGGCTCGATGACGTCGGCGCCGAGCTCGACCGCGAGGGCGTACGCCTCGAGCGTGTGCTCCGGCCGGTAGGCGCTGGCGCCGCGGTGGGCGATGACGAGGACCGAGTCGGCGGCCATGGCGGCGAGGAGGATCAGGGCGAGCGGCATGGGCGCAAGATGCCTCCGCCCCGCCCGTCCGGGGGCCCCGCCCCCTCCGCCCCGGCGCCGCGGCGGTCCCCCTCGACGGAACCGCCCGCCGCGGCCGGCGCCGGGGCGGGCGGGTGGTGGGACGAGGGGGGCGGCTAGAAGTCCTCGCCGCCGCCGAAGTCGCCGCCCTCGCCGCGCTCGCCGTCGCGGCCCCGGCGGTCGCGGGAGGCGTCGTCGCCGCCGAACCGGTACGAGAACGTGACGCCGACCTGCTGGGCGCCCCAGTCGCGCTCGAACTCCTGGTAGAGCGTCGGCTGGTCGAGCGTGTAGGCGAAGCCGGCCATCCCGAGCGGGTCGCGGAGCTGGACCGTCAGGCTCGCGCGCTCGTCGAAGAGCCGCTGGCGGAGCGCGACGTCGACCCACGAGCGGGCGCCCACGCGGCCCTGCTCCGTGTCCAGCGGGGCGCTGTACCGCGCCGTCGCCTGGAGGTCGAGCGGGCCAATGCCGAGGCGGTCGCCGAGGCGGTAGCTCGCGTTGAGCCGGCCGCCCCAGCCGAACGCGTCGTTCGAGATGTCGCTCTGGGCGTCGCCGGCCGTCTCCGTCCCGGCCGTCTGCACGCGGAAGCCCTCGAGGCTGAGGTACCCGCTCAGCCCGCCGATGTCCTCGAACGACGAGATCGCCTCGACGCCGTAGGCGTCCGACGTGTCGAGGTTGCGCGACGAGCGGACCGTCACGCCGTCCTCGCGGACCGTCGAGAACCGCCGGATGACGTCGGTCGTGTGGCGGAAGTACGGGGTCAGCGAGAGCGAGCCCCACGGGACGAACTGCGTCACGCCGACCTCGAACGCGTCGACGTACTCGGGCCGGAGGGCCGGGTTGCCCTGGCGCACGTTGAGCGGGTCGTCGAAGGACGGGAACGGGTTGAGGTCCCACCCGCGCGGCCGGTTCACGCGGCGGCTGTAGCTGGCCTTGAACGTGGTCGCCTCCGTCGGCTTGACCGAGAGGAACGCGCTCGGGAAGACGCTGGCGTAATCGACCTCGAACGTCTCGTCGGTCGTCAGGAGCTCGAACGTCCGCTGGGCGCTCTCGAACCGGGCGCCGAGCTGGAGCCCGAGGATCCCCCACTCGCGCGCGGCCTGGACGTACGCGGCGTGGACCACCTCCTCGTAGTCGAAGTCGTTGTTGACGCCGACGTCGGCGACGTAGACGCCGTCGACGAGCGACTCGGAAAAGAGGCTGGTCGACTCGCGCTCGAGGTCGCCCTTGTAGCCGACGTCGAGGCGGAAGCCGCCGAGCGGGCGCGTGTAGTCGACCGAGAGCGAGACCTCCTGCTCGCGCTCGTCCTCGTCGACGCGCTGCGGCTGGTCGAGCTCGCCGGCCCCGCTGAGGAGCGTCTCGTCGTAGGTCTGAATCTCGCCCTCGTCCGAGAGCTCGCCGCGGCCCTCAATCACGAGCTCGTGGCGCTCGCCGAACGCGTGGCGGAGCCCGAGGCGGACGTCCGACGACAGGCCCTCGTCGTCCTCGCGGGCGAGGCGCTCGTACTCGAAGAGCGGGTCGCCGGCGGCGCTGCTCCACAGCGACGTGTTGAGCTCGGTCTCGCCGCCCCCGCGCGTGCCCACCTGGACCTGGGACGTGATCGTGGTCGCGCGCGTGAGGCTGTAGTCCGCCGAGAGGTTGAGGAGGTGCGACGTCCGGGTCCGGTCCTCGTCCTCGGCCTGGAGGAGCGTCGTCTGGTCGGCGCTGTAGCGGTTGATCCGGTAGCTCGTCCCGTTGCCCGCCCGCACGTCGTTGCGGAAGCCGTAGGTGGCCGCGAGCGACCACGGGCCGCGGCCGTAGGTCACGGCGGCCGTCGCGTCGTAGCCGCCCTGCGAGTCGGTCCCGGCCGTGAGCGTCCCGCCGAGCCCGGGGTCCGCGTCCTCCTTCAGCACGATATTGATGATGCCGCCGACGCCGTCGGGCTCGAACGCGGCCGACGGGTTCGGGATGACCTCGACGCGCTCGACGGCGCCCGCCGGCAGGCTCTGGAGGTAGGACGCGAGGAACTCGCCCGAGACCGGCGCCGGCCGGCCGTTGACGAACACGGCCACGTTGCCGGCCCCCCGCAGCGACACGTTCCCGTCGATGTCGACGGCGACCGACGGGAGCGTCGCGAGGCCGTCCGTGGCGGTGCCGCCCGCGGCGAGCGGGTCGTCGGC
>CAXRFJ010000558.1:0-7435 GCA_964229475.1 Rubrivirga sp. | reverse complement strand
AGCGCCCGCGCGCCGCCAGCCGGGCGCGGCGGGCCTCCAGCGTCTCGCGCTCGTGGCGGAGGTCGGAGCGGCGCTCGGCGAGCTGCTGGCCCCACCCGGCCGACTGGCGGACGCGGCCGGCGTGGTCGCGGTAGCCCGCGTTGAGGTCGGCGTTCCACTCGTCGAGCATCCGGGCCTCGCCCTCGAGGCGCTCGGCCTCGTCGAGCAGCGCGTAGCGGGCGTCGTCGTAGGCGCGACGGGCCCGGGCGTCGCCGCCGTAGCGGAGGAGGTCGTCGTACATGGCCTCGACGCGGCCGGCCTCGATCTGGTAGCGCCGCCGGTCGGCTTCGAAGGCGCGGATGGCGTCCTGGAACGCCTCGCGGTCGGCGTCGAGGTCGCGCTCGTCGGCGCGGACGTCGGAGAGGTCGGCCTGGACCTGGGCCAGCTCGCGGTCGAGGCGGGCGATCTCGCGGTCGAGGTCGGCGATCTGCCGGTCGAGGCTGGCGGGCTGGGCGACGGCCGAGGCCGCCATCAGCAGGAGGAAGGGGAGCGCGCGCATGACGGGGAAGGCGAGTGGACGCCTCGAACGCCCGTCCCGGCCGTCCGGTCCGCGCCGCGCCCCGGCCCGCCTCGGCGTCTCCGTCCGGGGGGCGCCGCGGGGGAGCGGGGCGCGCCGCCGCTACTGGCGGAAGAAGGCCGCGCCGTAGTAGCAGATCTCCGTGGCGCACTCGTACATCACGACCTCGGCCGTGTAGCGCCCGGGCCCGGGCACCTGGACGATCGGGACCGCGTCCTCGAGCTCGTCGCTGTCGATGAGGTCGCCGTCGGCGTCGTAGAGCAGGAGGTCGACGTCGGAGCAGTCCTGGTCGCAGACGCCGACGATCTCGCCGGGGCCGCCGGACTCGAACTCGAACCGCCGCCGCTCGCCGGCGCCGACCGTCCCGACCTGGTCGCTCCCGGCCTGCCGCATCCCGCGCGTGCCGTACTGCTGGCGGGCCACCCCGAGCCCGTTCGTGACGTGCTCGACGTAGCTGTTCGACTGGCTCCCCCCGTCGTTGCCGAACCGGTCGGTCCCGCCGGCCCGCCGGGCCCACGCGCCGATGCCGATGTAGCAGAACGACGTCTCGCACTCGTACATCAGCCCCTCGAGGGCGTACGTCCCCGTCTTGGTCGGGATGACCGAGACGATCGGGATGTCGTCGGCGAGCTGGTCGCTGTCGATGAGCTCGCCGGACGGGTCGTAGAGGAAGAGGTCGACGTCGGTGCAGTCGTTGTCGCACGAGGCCATGAGCTGGTACTCGACGCCGGCCTCAAGGTCGATCGTGAACCGCTCGCGCTCGTTCGCATTGATCCGGGCGACGTGGGCCTCGACGGTCCGCGTGTAGCCCTGGCGCTCGAAGGCCCGGTGCGCCGAGTCGAGCTGGTAGCGGACCTGCCCCTCGTAGTCGGTCTCGCCGGGGACGTCCGACGACGTGGTCGGGACCGGCGGCGGGTCGGGCCGCGTCGTCTGGCCGGAGGCGTCGGACGGGCGCTCCGTCGGCGTCTGGCCCGAGAGGTTCTCCGAGTCGATGTAGCCGTTCGTGATGGCCGCGAGCCGGGCGCTCCGCGGCGGGTGCGTGTCGGAGCCCTCCTCGCTGGCGATCGTCCGCATGGCGTTGAGCGCGTCGTCGAGGGTCGCGCCCATCCGCTGGAGGACGAAGCCCGAGAACTGGTCGGCCTCGAGCTCGATGGGCGGGCGCGAGCCGCCGGCCAGGAGCGTGTGGCCCTGGAGGTGGTGGCCCAGCTCGTGGGCCAGGATCGAGACCTGCGACCAGTCCGAGGCCGTCCGCTCGACGACCGACCGCATGAACGCCTGGTTGTAGAGGATGAGCCGCTGGCCCGACTCGGCGTCGATGACGGCCGCCGCGTTGGGCACGTTGGCCGCGCGGATGACGAAGTTGGGCCGGAGCCCGGTGTACCGCGTCACCTCGCGGACGGCCGCCTCGGCCTCGTCGTCGGAGTCGAACCCGTAGACCGTCGGGTCCATCTCGTTCCCCTCGAAGCTGCAGTAGCCGCCGATGGTGATCGGGGCCTGCGCGAGGGCGGCGGGCGCGAGGAGAAGGACGAGGAGCGCGAGCGGGAGGCGAGCCATGAGAGCGGTGGAGAACCCGCCCCACGATACGCCGGACGCGGGGATGGGTGGATCCCCTATGGAGGGGAGGCCCGCCCCCGCCGGCCTCGGCGACCCGGTGGGCGCCCGCGGACGCCGTCGTTCGCGGACCGCCGGAGGGCCCACCGCGGGTGGGCCCCTCCCGTCGCGCGGCGCACGGCGCCTGCCCGAGGCGGGCCTACTCGCGCGACCGCCGCGCCCGCACCAGCGCCTCGTCGAGCCCCCACAGCACCAGCGCGACGCTCACGAACAGGACGAGCGCGCCGAGCGGCTGCCAGATCACGAACCCGCCGAACACGCCGAGGATCGCCCCGAGGTACTTGATGTAGTTGAGCTGCTCGTTCGAGGTCGACTTGAGGAGCCCCTCGAGCTGGCCCTCGTCGAACTGGCGGGCCCGCTCGGCGATCATCGTCCGCACGTCGAAGCCCTCGACGAACGAGAGGACGGCGTTCGTGGCGGCCTCCTCGATCTCGTCGGCCCGGGCCTCGACCTTCGCGGGGACCGCGTCGAGCGCCGTGTCGATCCGGTCGCGGAGCGGCGAGACGGCGCCGGGGAGCTCGTCGAGCGCGCGGTCGATCCGGCGCTGGAAGTCGTCCTCGGCGAACGTCCGGTAGAGCCGGAGCGCGACGCCGCCGAGGCCGCCGCCGGCCTGCTCCTCGACCTTCTCGACCGCCAGCCGGGCCACCTCGCGGCGGACCGACTCGCTGCCGAGCACCTCCTGCGCGTAGTCCTGCGCGAGCGTCTTGAGGTCGGCCCGGAAGCCGGGGTCCTCCACGACGCCCTTCACCACGCCGATCGCGAGGTCGCGGTACCGCCCGATCACCCCGCTGTCCTTGATCTTCTGCTTGATGATGTCGGCGTTGATGAGCTCGCGGGAGATCGCCTCCGAGAGCCGGTAGATCACGCGCTCGCGCTGGGCCGGGATGAGCCCCTGCGGGATGATGGCCCGCTTCTCGCGAGGCTGGAACAGCATCGTGATGGCCAGCCAGTTCGTCCCGAACCCGATGAGGCCGCTGACGGTCAGCACCTTGAGGAGGCCCTCGAGCGGGAACGTCTCGCCGACGAGCACGACGGCCTGCCCGTCGAAGTCCCACCAGAAGCTGACGGCGAACAGGACCGCCAGCACCCACGGGATCACGCGGAGGAACGGGATGAGCTGGCCCACGCGGCCCACCATCCGCGGCGGCCCGGCGTCGGGGACGACCGGCTTCGCGGGCGTCTCCGGCACGTGCGCCTTCCCGTAGGTCACCACGAGCTGGACGAACTCGCGCCCCCGGCTCTTCGTCGCCTCGCGGGCGGTCTCGACCACCTCTCGCCCCGGCGCCGGCAGGCCCGGCGCGACCGGGACGGGGAGTTCGGCGGCCGGGTCGCCGGGCTCGGCGGGCGGCGTCGGGCCGGCGGGGGCGTCGCCGGGCGCCGTCGTCGGGGGCTCGCCGGGCTCGGACGGCGAGGCCGGCTCGGGCGCACGCGGGGCCTCCGGGTCCGTGTCGGGCGTCGGCGGGGCGGGGTCGGCCTGCGGCTCGACGCCGGTGTCCGGCCCAGCCTCGTCCGCCTCGGCGGCAGCGTCGGCGGGCTCGGCGGCGGGCGCGTCCGCGGCGACGGGCTCGGCGGCGGTCGCGGCGACGGACTCGGCGACGGGCTCGGCAGGCGGGGGGGCCACGGGCTCCAGCGGCGGCGCGGGGGGCGCGTCGGCGAGCTCCGGGCCGGTCGGCGTGTCGACCGAGGCGGCGGTCGCGTCGTCGCCGAGCCAGTCGAAGTCGACGGCGTCGGGCGCCTCGCGCGACGCGCGCGCGGGCTCGGCGGGCCCGTCGCCGGCGACGTCCGCCAGCGACGGCGGGTCGGGCGGGCTGAGCGGGTCGTCGCCGTCGGGGGCGTCGTCGTCCTCGCCGAGGGCCTCGGCGAAGTTGGCGTCCTCGACCGAGTCGATGTCGAGGAGGCCGGGAACGGGGACGATGCGGCGGGGGCCGGAGGGGGTCTCGTCGGGCACGGTGGGGCCGGGGGGCGGGGTCCGTCGGGAAGGTCCTACGCGAAACCGAGCCGCGGGGCTTCGTTCGCCATCCCGTCGATCACGATTTGGATAAGCTCTCCCAACTCCAGGCCCAGCTCGTCGGCGCCCTGCCGGATGTCGTCGCGGGAGACGGCGGCGGCGAACCGCTTGTCCTTCAGCTTCTTCTTGACCGAGCTCACGGTCATCCCGTCGAGCCCCGTCGGGCGGACGTGGGCGACGGCGGTCACGAAGCCGGCCAGCTCGTCGACGGCGAACAGGGCCTTGGCCATGTCGGTCTCGCGGGGGACGCCGAGGTACGGCGCGTGCCCGAGGATCGCCGTCCGGATCGCCTCGGGGTACCCGAGCCGCTCGAGCTCCGCGACGCCGACCGTCGGGTGCTCGTCGAGCGACGGGTGTCTTTCGTAGTCGAGGTCGTGGAGGAGCCCGGCCGTCCGCCACGCCTCGACGTCGCCGCCGCGCCGGCGGGCCATCTCGGCCATGGCCGCCTCGACGGCGTAGCCGTGGCGGCGGAGGCTGTCGGTCTGGGTCCACTCGTGGAAGAGGGCGCGGGCGTCGTCCAGCGTCGGCATCAGTCGGGGAGCAGGGTGAGGTGCGAGGCGACGACCTGCCAGCGGCCGTCGCGCCAGAGCCAGGTGTCCGTGTACCGCGCGCGGCGCGCGCCGTTCGGCCCCTCGTTCACGTAGACGCCCTGGAGGACGGCCACGTCGCCGTAGAGGCGGACCGTCGTGTCCTCGGTGTACTGGCGCGTCTCGGGGTCGTCGGGCGTCCCGGGCGAGAGGAGCCCGACCGTGCCCGCCTTGTCGAGCACGGACCCGTTGCCGTAGACGATCCGGAACTCGTCGGCCACGATCCGGCGCATGGCCTCGACGTCGTGGTGGTCGTAGGCGTCGAGCCAGGCGCGCTCGGCGGCGCGGAGCTCGGCCTCGGCGTCCGGCCGGGGTCGGTCCGCCTCGGCGCCGAGGCGGGCGCAGCCGGCGAGGAGGAGCAGGGCGGGCAGCAGGAGGGCGCGCATGGGGTTCGGAGAAGGACGGGTCCCTCCCACCGTGTCATCTTGGACGAGCGGAGCGAGTCGACCGCGAGGCGTCCGCGCAGCCAGGGGTCTCCGGTGAGCACCCCGCCCGGCCGGGCTCCGGGGGTCGTGCTCGGGGGAGAGCCGTCGACTCCGGGCTGCGCCCTCCGCTCCGGATGACGAGAGGAGACGCCGGAAGATCACTCGGCCGCGGCGGGCGCGGGCCCGCCGTAGCGCTCGAACCACGCCAGGATGTAGCCGACCTTCCGCATGAGCCCGCTCGGGCGGCTCGCGATCCCGTGCGACGCGCCCGGAACGCGGACGAGCGCGCTCGGGACCTCCTCCAGCCGGAGCGCCTGGTAGTACTGCTCCGACTCCGACATCGGCGTCCGGACGTCCTCCTCGCCTGTCAGCACCATCGTCGGCGTCGTCACATTCCCGACGTGGGCGAGGGGCGAGCGGCGCCAGTAGGCGTCGGGGTCCTCCCACGGGAGCGCGTCGAACCAGTACTTCGCGCCGAACGGGTACATGTCGGCCGTGAGCAGCCAGCTCGTCCAGTTGATGACGGGCTTGGCGACGACGGCCGCCGCGAAGCGGTCGGTGTGGCCCACGATCCAGGCGGTGAGGACGCCGCCGCCGGAGCCGCCCGTGACGTAGAGCCGGTCGGGGTCGACGGAGCCGAGCGCGAGCGCGGCGTCGACCGAGCTCATGAGGTCGTCGTAGTCCTGGCCCGGGTACGCCCGGTCGATGAGGTTGCCGAAGGCCTCGCCGTAGCTCGTCGAGCCGCGCGGGTTCGTGTAGAGGACGACGTAGCCGGCGGCGGCGTAGAGCTGGGCCTCCATCGAGAACCGCGGCCCGTAGTTGGCGAACGGCCCGCCGTGGATCTCCAGGACGAGGGGGTACTGCCGGGCGGGGTCGAAGCCCGGCGGGCGGACGATCCACCCGTGGACGAGCCGCCCGTCGGCCGACGACTCGGCCCAGATCTCCTCGACCTCGCCGAGCGTCCGCTGCCCGAACAGGTCGCCGTTGAGGTCGGTGAGGCGACGGAGCCCACGCCCGTCGAGGCCCACCACGGCCACGTCGGCCGGGTGGTCGGGGGCCGTGAGCGTGAAGGCCACGCGCCCGCCGCCGACGGAGAACGAGCCGCCGCCGTAGGGCCGCCCGATCGACGTCCCCCCGAGGTTCTCGGCGAGCGGGCGGAGCTCGCCGCGGTCGGTCACCACGGCCAGCCGCGTCGTGCCCTGGTCGTCGTAGGCGACCACGAGGTCGCTGTCGTCGGTCCACGTCGGGTCCTGGAGGTCGCGGTCGAGGGCCGGCAGGACCCGCTCCGAGGCCTCGCCGTCGCGGACGTAGAGGTTGGTGAGCTGGTACCCCAGGCGGCGGTCGTCGGAGCCGAGGTACGCGATCGCCCCGTCCGGCCCGACGGCCGGGCTCCGGTCCGCCCCGACGCGGTCGGTGAGCACGGTCATGGTCCCGGTCGCGAGGTCGACGCGGTAGAGCTCGGAGTCGCCGGGGTCGAGGTCGGCGTTCTCGCGGCGGTCGCTGGAAACGATCAGGGCTCGGCCGTCGGGCGTCCAGGCCGGCGTGCCGTCGACGTCGTGCGGGCCGTGCGTGAGCTGGCGCGGCGTGCCGCCCTCGGCCGAGACCACGAACAGCTGGCGGTGGCCGGGCTCGACGTAGCCGGCGCCGTCGCGGCGGTAGATCGTCGTCTCGATCACGCGCGGCGGCGCGGCCCACTCGGCGCCCTCGGGTGGGCCGGGCAGCGACGCAAGCGGCGGCGCCGTGCCCTCGACGAAGCGCGTGAACGCGAGCTGCGTCCCGTCCGGCGACCACGCGATCCCGCCCGGCGCCGACGGGAGGCGGGCCACGGGGACCGTCGCGCCCGTCTCGAGGTAGCGGATCAGGAGGTGTCGCCGGTCCTCGTCCTCGTCGCGCGCCGCGTAGGCGAGGCGGAGGCCCTCCGGCGCCCACCGCGGCGAGGCCGCGTCGACGCCCGTCACGAGCGGCTGGTGGCCCGAGCCGTCGACGCGGACGGTCCAGAGGTCGCCGCGGACGCGGTCGGTCCGGACGTCGAGCCGGTTGCGGCGGTAGACGACGGTCTGGCCGTCGGGCGCGATCTGGGGGTCCGAGGCGTACTCGAGCTCGAACACGTCCATCAGCCCGAGCGGCGGGCGGTCCTGGGCGGGCGCGGCGCCGGCGACGAGCGCCAGCAGGACGAGGAGCAGGGGGCGACGGGGCATGGCGGCGCGGGTGGGTCCGAGATGGTACCGCCGCCTCGGCGCCGAGGCGG
>CAXRFJ010000557.1:0-3249 GCA_964229475.1 Rubrivirga sp. | reverse complement strand
GGACGCTGGCGGTCCTCCCGGTCGGGACGGGCAACGACTACGCCCACGCGCTCGGGATGGCCGACGACCTCGCCGAGGCGGCCCGCCAGGTCGCGACCGCCGAGGTCCGCGCGGCCGACGTGGGGCGCGTCCGGTGGACCGACGCCCGCGGGGGCGCGCACGAGCGGCTGTTCGCGAACGGGCTCGGGATCGGGTTCGACGCCCGCGTGGCGGCGCTCGCGGCCGAGACGAAGTGGCTCGGCGGCCAGGCCGCCTACCTCGCCGCCGTCTTCCGCACGCTCTGGGCGTGGCGCCGGCCCGCGCTCCGGGCCCGCGTCCGCTCGGCGGTGCCCGCCGGCGCGCCCGAGGAGGCCCCCGTGCTGGACGTCGACGGCTCGCTGTTCCTGTGCGAGATCGGCAACGGTCACTCCGCCGGCGGCGGGTTCCTCCTCACGCCCGACGCGACGCCGTTCGACGGCCTCCTCGACGTGTGCCACGTCCGCCACGTCGCGACGGGCCGCGCGCTCAAGCTCCTGCCCACGACGTTCTCGGGCGGGCACGTCACGGCGCCCGAGGTGACCATGGCGCGCGTCGCGGGGCTGGCGCTCGCCGTCGAGCCCGCGGCCGGCGTCCACGCCGACGGCGAGATCCTCACGGCCGACGCGGTCTCGCTCGACGTCGAGGTGCTCCCCGGCGCGCTGGCCGTCGTCGCCCCGGGTCGGACGGGGTAACGTCTGGATTCGTAGGCGGTCCGGCGTTACGATTCGTACCATTCGGTCTCTGCAGGCCCCCCGTTCCCCCCGGACATGAGCCAGAAGCGCATTTACGTCGTCGACGACGACCCCAAGATCGGCGAGCTGTTCGCCAAGGTCCTCGGACGCGACGGCTACGCCACGCAGGGCTTCACCTCCGCCGAACCACTCCTCCAGGCGTGCGACGACGGCCGCCCGCCGGACCTCGTCCTGACCGACCTCATGATGCCCGACGTCTCGGGCATGGAGCTTATCGAGGCCCTCCGGCAGCGCGGCCTGACGATCCCCGTCATCGTGATGACGGCCCACTCGTCGGTCCAGACGGCCGTCGAGGCCATGCGGCTCGGGGCGTTCCACTACCTCCAGAAGCCGGTCAACCTGGAGGAGATGCGCGCGCTCCTGGCGAAGGCGCTCGACCTCTACGAGGACAAGAAGGAGCTGCAGGAGATCAAGCAGACGCGGAAAAAGGAGAACTCCGTCGCCAAGATCATCGGCTCCAGCGACGAGGTCCAGGCCGTCCGCGACACGATCGAGACGCTCAAGGACATCCCCAACACGACGGTCCTCGTGCGGGGCGAGACCGGGACGGGCAAGAACCTCGTGGCCCAGACCCTCCACTACGCGTCGAAGTGGTCGGGCGGCCGGTTCATGGAGATCAACTGCGCCGCGCTGCCCGACAACCTCCTCGAGTCGGAGCTGTTCGGCTACGAGAAGGGCGCCTTCACCGACGCCCGGGCCGCGAAACCTGGTCTCCTCGAGGTGGCCGACGGCGGGACGCTGTTCCTCGACGAGATCGACTCGATGAGCCTCGGCCTCCAGGCCAAGCTGCTCAGCTTCCTCGAGAGCCGCCAGTTCCGCCGCCTCGGCGGGACCGACGAGATCAAGGTGACGACGCGGATCGTCTGCGCGACGAACGCGAACCTCCAGGAGAAGGTGGCCGAGAAGGAGTTCCGCAAGGACCTCCTGTTCCGGATCAACGTGGTCACGATCCAGCTTCCGCCGCTCCGGCGGATGGGCGAGGACTCGCTCCAGATCGCGGCGAAGGTGGCGGCCGGCTACGCCTCCGAGTTCGGCAAGTCGTTCGACGGGTTCACCGAGGCGGCCGAGGCCAAGTTGCTGTCGCATACGTGGCCGGGCAACGTCCGCGAGCTTCGCAACGTCCTCGAGCGGGCCCTCATCTTCGCGAAGGGGCCGACGCTCGACGCGGGCGACCTCGTCCTCCTCCAGACCGACCTGTTCGACGGCGCGGCCTCGGACGCCGACACGTTCCGCTTCCGGGCGGGCGCGACGCTGGAGGACCTCGAGTACGAGTACATCAAGCACACCCTCGCCAACAACCGGAGCTCGTCCTACGCCGACGTCGCCAAGCTCCTCGGGATCTCGAAAAAGACGCTCTGGGAAAAGCGGAAGCGGTACAACCTCGACGAGGAAGTCGAGGAGATGACGGCCTAGCGAGTTCGGCGTTCTGAGTTCAGAGTTCAGAGTTCTCCGGCCCCCGGACCCCGAACTTCGATCCTGTAACCCCGACCTCGACATGACCGACGCCGAAAAGACCGCCCTCGCCGACCGGCTCACGGGCCGCGCCCCGTCCGCCTCGGCGCCGCGGCCCGGGGACCTGTCGTCCGCGCTGGAGCGGATGATCGGGGCCGGCGCCGCCCGCTTCGGGCTCCGGGCCGACAAGACCGGGCCGGCCGACGCGTGCGCCCTCGCGCCGCCCCTCGCCCGGCTCATCGACCACACGGTCCTCAAGCCCGACACGACCGAGGCCCAGATCCGCGAGCTCTGCGCCGAGGCCCGCGAGTACTGCTTCGCGTCGGTCTGCGTGAGCCCCGTGTGGGTGCCCGTCGCCGCCGCGGAGCTGGCGGGGCAGCCGTCGCTCGTGTGCACGGTCATCGGTTTCCCGCACGGCGCCAACCGGACGGCCGTGAAGGCCTTCGAGACCGAGCAGGCCGTCCGCGACGGGGCCGACGAGATCGACATGGTCATCGCGATCGCCCTCCTCAAGAGCGAGCGCTACGCCGAGGTCGAGGCCGACATCCGGGCGGTCGTGGAGGCCGCCCAGGGGCGGACGGTCAAGGTGATCCTCGAGACCGCGCTCCTGACGGACGAGGAGAAGGTCATCGCGTGCGTGCTCTCCCAGAACGCCGGGGCCGACTTCGTCAAGACGTCCACGGGGTTCGCCTCGGGCGGCGCGAGCCCGCAGGACGTGGCGCTCATGCGGCGCGTCGTCGGCGAGTCGATGGGCGTCAAGGCGTCGGGCGGGGTCCGCTCGGCCGAGGACGCCTACGCGATGGTCGAGGCCGGGGCCACGCGGCTCGGCGCGAGCGCCGGCGTCGCTATTTTGAAGGGGCTCACCTCCGACGCGTCCTACTAGGGCGCACCTCACGCACTACTCGAACGGAGCCGTCCCATGCGCCTCTCGCTCTCTGTCGCGCTCGCCTCGGTCCTCACGCTCTCGGCGTGCTCCGGCCTCGGCCCGGTCACGCCGGACGACGGCCCGCTGGCGCCCGTCGACACG
>CAXRFJ010000556.1:0-3729 GCA_964229475.1 Rubrivirga sp. | reverse complement strand
GGCCGGGGGGGGCACGCCTCGACCGGCGTCCGCCCCCGACCGAGCCCGTCCGCCTCGGTGCCGAGGCGGGCAGGGCAGGCCTAGGCGGGCTGCGCCAGGATCTCGTCGACCGCGTCGAGGTCGGCCGGCGAGAGCCGCCAGCTCGCGGCGGCGACGTTCGCCCGGACCTGCTCGGGCTTCGTGGCTCCGGCGATGACCGACGCCACCGGGCCGTGGGCGAGGAGCCACGAGAACGCGAGGTCGAGGATCGTGTGGCCGCGCGCCTCCGCGAAGGCGACCAGGCGCTCGACCGCGTCGAGGTTCTCCTCGGTCAGGAGCCCGTCGCCCATCCCCGCGAACTTGCCCTCGGTGGCGGTGAGGCGGCCGTCGGCGCTCCGGGCGTCGCCCTTGCGGTACTTGCCAGTGAGCAGGCCGCTCTTGAGCGGGAAGTACGGGACGAACGCGAGGCCGAGCGCGTCGCACGCGTCGAGCACGCCGTCCTGCGTCGGCTCGCGGTGGAGGAGGCTGAACTCGTTCTGGACGGCGACGAAGCGGGCGCCCGTCGCGGCGGCCTCGGCCTCGCGGAGTTGGCGGGAGGAGAAGCCCGAGCACGCGATCTCGCGGACCTTGCCCTCCTCGACCAGCCGCGACAGCGCGCCGAGCGTGTCGGCGATGGGCGTCCGGGGGTCGGGCCGGTGGAGGTAGTACAGGTCCACCCGGTCCGTGCCGAGCCGCCGGAGGCTGGCCTCGGCCGACTGGCGGACCGCCTCGGGCGTGGCCTGCCCGCCGGGGGCGCCGGCCGGGATGTGGCCGAACTTCGTGGCGATGGTGACCGCGTCGCGGCGGTCGCCGAGCGCGCAGCCGAGGAACGTCTCCGAGGCCCCGTCGCCGTAGCTCTCGGCCGTGTCGAAGTGGGTGATGCCGGCGTCGAGGGCGGCGTCCACGACCCCCTGGGACGCGGCCTCCTCGATGTGCCAGCCGAAGTTGTTGCAGCCGAGCCCGACGGCCGAGACCTCGAGCGAACCGATGCGGCGGGTATCCATGATGAGTGGGGGAGAGTGTCGGGCCTCGTTACCTGTCGCAACAAGCGTCGTTCCGGCCGGCGGCCCTCTCCGTCCGCGCTTCGGTTGGGGCCCACCCGGTCGTGGGGGCGGCCGGGGAGCGCGGACGGCGCCACAAAGGGTCGGCGCGGGGCTGGGGTCGCGTGCCACGGGGGCGGGCGGGCCGTCCACGCCGGAAAGCGGGAACGGGCGGGCGTCGAATCGGGCGGGCAGTTCCAAAACTGAGACGGAGTGCCGTTACTAGGGGCGTGTACGGCTCCCCACACCCCCTCCGCTCCACCATGACCGCCACGCGGGACCCCCGCGTGTTCGCGCGGCCCGGCCGGATGTCGCCGACGGAGAACGAGGCGTACCAGCTGTTCATCCTGGCCGAGGCCGGCGTCGAGAAGCTCCGCCTCCGTGCGAGTCGCGCGCCCGACTCCGCCCCGGAGTGCCACGAGACCGACGGGTTCGAGATGACGGTCGACGAGGCGATGGCGCTCCGCCCGATCCCGCACGAGGTCGGGCCCGGCTGGCGGTGCGGGTGCACGTACCGGCCCGCCGGGTGACGCGCTCGTCGGCGGGCCTCTGAGCGCCCCGTGAGATCTCGCCTGAGGATCGGCCGAGGCCGGCGAGCGCCGGGGGGGGCGTCCTACCTTCGGTGCCACGCCCTCGGCACCCCTGCGGCCGAGCTTCCGAACCGCCCCTCCCGACCGTCCATGGCGAAAGGCCGCTCCTCGTCCAAAAAGACCGGCGCCTCGTTCGACGACCTCGCGACCGGCTTCCGGCACGGCCAGTTCGCCCCGCTCTACTTTTTCTACGGGGAGGAGGGCTGGTTCATGGACGAGCTCCAGCGGCTCGCCGTCGAGCACGCCGTGGAGCCCCACGAGCGCGACTTCAACGTCGACGTCGTGTTCGGCCCGGAGGCGACGGCGCAGCAGGTCCTCGCGCAGTGCGCCCAGTTCCCGATGATGGCGGCCCGGCGGCTCGTCGTCGTGCGCGGCTTCGAGAAGCTGGCCGACAACGCCCTGTTCAAGAGCTACGCCGAGGCGCCGAACCCGCAGGCCGTCGTGGTCCTCCTGTGCCACGCGAAGCCGAACGTCTCGGCCCACCCGTACCGCGCGCTCCGCGAGCACGCCGTGTGGTCGAACTTCGAGCCGCTCAAGGACCGCGAGCTCCCGAGCTGGGTCGAGCGGCGGTTCAAGGCCCGCCGCGTCGAGACCGAGGCGGGCGCGGCCGCGATGCTCGCCGAGATGTCGGGCGCCGACCTCCGCGGCCTCGAGGCCGAGGTGGACAAGCTGGTGACGTACGTCGGCGAGCGGAAGCGGGTCACGCGCGACGACGTGCTCCGGGCGGCCGGCCACTCGGCCGAGCAGAACCCGTTCGAGCTCCAGGCCGCCCTCGGCCGCGGCGACGTGCCCAAGGCGCTGGCCATCGCGGACGCGCTCCTGGCGCAGGCCGGCAACCGCGCCGGCGAGGCCATCCGGATCGTCGCGCTCCTGTCGTCGCACATGACGAAGCTCTGGAAACTGACAGGCTGTCTCGATTCCGGCCTGCCCGAACGGGAGTGGGCCGGACAGATCGGCGTGCCCCCATTCTTTCTCCGAGACTACGTGCCACCGGCCAGGCGGTACGGGGCCGCGGGCCTCCGGCGGGCCTTCGAGGCGCTGCTGGCGGCCGATCTGGAGCTGAAAGGCGGGTCTCACCGGGACGAGCGGCTCATCCTCACGCTCGCCCTCCGCCGCGCGGCCGCGCCTTCTCACTAGCGCCGGGCAGGGGAATCCACGAAAGGACGGGCTTCCCTGTTGTGACAAGCTTCCCGGGCACGCTCCTTGCGCATCTGGGGGTCGCTGACAAACCGGCGCCCCCACCACCTCCCCTCTCTCCGCCTCCGCATATGCCGACCCTGAAGAAGCAGACGTTCGCCAAGGCCAACAAGACGGTCACCCCGGCCTCGAAGAACCACGGCGTCCTCTCGCAGATGAACGACGAGGACCTGATGTCCCAGTTCCAGATGGGCACGGTCGAGGCGTTCGACATCCTCGTCAGCCGCTACCACGACCCGCTGACGAACTACATCTACCGGTTCCTCGGCGACCTGAAGGAGTGCGAGGACCTCCTCCAGGAGACGTTCCTCCGCGTCTACCGCAACCGCCACAGCTACCGCCGAATCGCCAAGTTCTCGACCTGGCTCTACACGATCGCCGGCAACCTCGCGCGGAGCGAGTACCGCAAGCGGAAGCGCCGCCGGCTCTACAGCCTCCAGTCGGTCAACCGCGACGACGAGGAGTACGAGGTCGAGATCCCGGACGAGACGTTCCTCCCGGACAAGCACGCCGAGGGCACGATCCAGGACAAGTACATCCAGGAGGCGCTCGCGCAGATCCCGGAGGAGTTCCGCGAGGTCGTCGTGCTCCGCGACGTCCAGCAGCTCGCCTACGAGGAGATCGCCGACATCACGGGCCTCCCGATGGGCACGGTCAAGAGCCGGATCAACCGCGGCCGGCCCAAGCTCCAGGGCATCCTCAAGGAGGGCTACCCGCCGGAGGAGGCGTCGGCACGCCGGCCTGAGCCCCACGGCTCCCGAGCCACCACCAGGGCGGCCTCTTTCGCGAGGTCCCCCTTTTTCTGGGGCCGCCCGCCTCGGCGGGCCGGTCTGGCGGGTGGCCGAGGCGGGCGTCCTCGCGGTCTCTCCACGCGCGGCGCCTTG
>CAXRFJ010000555.1:0-16788 GCA_964229475.1 Rubrivirga sp. | reverse complement strand
GACGAGGCGGGCGCGGAGAACGTGGCCCTCCCCCACTCCGTCGCCGCCGAGGGCCACGCGGACGCGGGCCGTGGCGCGCTCGGCGCTCACCTCCGGCGTGAGGACGTGGGCGCGCTCGACGTAGGTCGCCGGGACGTCCTTCAGCCACACGTCGCGCGTGAGGCCGCCGAACAGGAAGTAGTCGGCCTTCTGCGACGGGATGAGGTCGCGGTCGTAGGCGTTCGAGACGCGGACGAGGACCTCGTTGTCGCCGGCCTCGACGTGGTCCGTGACGTCGACGTCGAAGCCGACGTAGCCGCCGACGTGGCCGCCGGCCCGCTCGCCGTTGACGTAGACGTCGGCCGTCATGGCGGCGCCCTCGAACGAGAGGAGGTAGCGACGTCCGGCCTCAGGCGTCAGCGTCAACGTCCTGCGGTACCAGCTGACGTCGCGGCGGTAGCCGGGCTCGAGGTCGGTCGTGTCCCAGACGTTCCAAGAGTGCGGGAGCGCGACGGCCTCCCAGCCGTCCGCGGCCCGGGCCGCCTCGGGCGACGCCGCGGCCACCTCGAGGTAGCCCCAGCCGGCGTTGAGGTTCGTCACCGTCCGGCCCTGCGCCGAGGCGGGCGCGGCCAGGGCGACCGCCAGGGCGAGGAGGAGCAGAAGTCGGAAGCGCGTCACGATGGGGCGGGTCATCGGGTGCCGGGGGCGGTCGTCTCGTCCAGGCGGAGCCGGCGGAGGAGGGCCTCGACGTAATAGGTGTCCGCGTAGGTGAGGGGCACGTCGACCTCGAAGCGGCCGGGCACGCTGCCCACGCTGTGGTCGAGGAGGAACGGCTCGTCGAGGTCGGGGTCGGCGAGGTAGTCCTGCGCGAGCGCGGCGAGGATGCGGTCGGCAGCGGCGACGTAGCGGGCGCGCTGCTCGGGCACGAAGCCGGCCAGCTCGTAGAGGGCCGACGCCATCACGGCGGCCGCCGAGGCGTCGCGCGGCTCGTCGGGGATCGCGGGCGCGTCGAAGTCCCAGTACGGCACGCCGTCGCCGGGCAGGCGTGGGTGCGTGAGGATGAAGTCGGCCACGCGCTCGGCCTGGGCGAGGAACTCCGGCTCGCCCGACTCGCGGTGGGCCATCGTGAAGCCGTAGAGCGCCCACGCCTGGCCGCGGCTCCACGCCGAGGCGTCGCTGTAGCCCTGGTGCGTGCCGCGCTGGAGGGCCGCGCCTGTCTCGTCGTCGAACTGGACGACGTGGACCGAGCTCGCGTCGCCGCGGAAGTGGTGGCGGAGCGTCGTCCGCGCGTGCTCCGTGGCGGCCGCGGCGTAGCGGCCGTCGCCGGTGATCCGGGAGGCCGCGTAGAGCAGCTCCAGGTTCATCATGTTGTCGATGATGACCGGGTACTCCCAGGAGCCCCAGTCCCACGACTTGATCGCGCCGACCCGGGCGTCGAACCGCGTCAGGAGCGTGTCGGCGGCCTCGACCACGACGTCGCGGTAGTGCGGGTCGCCGGTGAGGCGGAAGCCAGCGCCGGCGCTCGTGTACACCTTGAAGCCCATGTCGTGCGTCCCGCCGTTCCGCTTCTCGGGCTCGACGACGGCGGTCCAGGCGCGGGCCGCGTCGGCGAAGGTGTCGTCGCCCGTCGCCTCGTGGAGGAGCCAGAGCGTGCCGGGGTAGAACCCGCTCGTCCACTCGCGGGCGGGCGACGCGTCGGCCGAGCCGTCGGGCTCGAGCGAGCGCGGGATCTGGCCGTCGACGGCCGGGCGGTCGAGGAACGGGCGGAGCCGGTCGGCGGCGGCGTCGAGCGCGGCGCGCGCGTCGAGCGGTTCGGTCTCGACCGACACCCGGAGCGGGCGCGCGAGGCGGTCCGCCTCGGCGTCGAGGAGCGCCCACCAGGCCTCGGGGCCGTCGACCTCCCCGGCCGCGGTCCACGCCGTCGCGACGTACGTCACGACCGGACTGCCCGGCGGCGGGTCGAGGATCAGGAGGTGGTGCCCGGCGGCCCCGATGACGTCGTCGACCCGGTCGGCGCGGGTGAGGACGGCCACGCCCAGGTCGCCGTGCCCGCCGTTGGCCGGGTCGACCGGCCCCCAGGTGCTGAGCCACGTCCAGCCGCCCTCCTCCCCCGTCGAGGCCACGAGGCCGGCGCGGTCGACGACGCCCGTCGCGACCTGAAGCGCTTCCAGATCGGGCGCCGACACGGTGCTCTCGAGGCGGAACGTCGGCCGGCCGGCGTCGATCGTGATGCGCCGCGTCTCGGTCGCCTCGGTGCCGTCGACGTCCCATGGCCCGTGGTGCATCTCGACGACCGCGCGCAGCGGCCCGTCGGCGAGGATGCGGTGTTGGCTGAAGTTGGGCGCGCGCCAGAGCTGCCTATTGGCCCAGACCGCCGTGCCGCCGGCGCCGAGCGACGGACCGACGGAGTAGAAGTCGGCGCCCTCGCCCGCGTCGCGGTGGTAGTCGCCCTCGGCGTACCAACGGTCGGCCACGAGCTCGGCGGTCCGCTTCGTCCACGCGTCGACGCCGCTGCTGACGAGGTCCTCGAGCGCCCACAGGCCCTCGCCGTAGGTCCGGAAGGCGACGCGGTCGTTCTCCCAGGCCACGTCGTCACGGCGCTCGTCGTGGAGCACGTGGGCCCGCGGCGTCCCCGAGGCGGCCGGGGTCGCCTCGACCGTGTAGCCCTTCGCCTCGCCCGGCCAGAGGCTCACGAGGAGGAGCAGCTCGTCGGTCGTCCCGTCGCCGTCGGCGTCGAACGGCTGGGTCGGCATCTCGGCGCCGTCGGCGTCGAGGGCGCGGACGCGGTCGGGCGCGAGGCCGGGCACGCGGCGCTGCAGCGCGTCCCACCGGACCGAGACCACCTCGTCGGGCCGGGCCGCCTCGGTCGGGTTCTCGACGCGGACGGTCGCGGTCTGCGCGCCGGCGGAGGCGGCCGCCAGGGAGAGGAGGAGCAGGGAGGCGAGTCGCGTCATGCCTCCTGCGGCCGGCCGATCGTGGCGAGGATGCCGCCGTCCACGTAGAGGATGTGGCCGTTGACGAAGTCGCTCGCGGACGAGGCGAGGTAGATGGCCGCGCCGGCGAGGTCGTCGGGGTCGCCCCAGCGGCCGGCCGGCGTGCGGCTCACGATCCACGCGTCGAACGGGTGGCCGGCCTCGCGGAGCGGCGCCGTCTGGTCGGTGGCGACGTAGCCCGGCCCGATCCCGTTGACCTGGACGTTGTGGCGGGCCCACTCGGTCGCCATCGACCGCGTGAGCATCTTGAGGCCGCCCTTCGCGGCGGCGTACGCGCCGACCGAGTCGCGGCCCAGTTCGCTCATCATCGAGCACACGTTGATGACCTTCCCCCCGCCCCGCTCGACCATGCGGCGGACGACCGGCTGGCTCATCACGAACGCGCCCGTGAGGTCGGTCTTGACGACCCGCTCCCACGCCTCGACGGTCATGTCCAACAACGGCGTCCGGTCGATGACGGCCGCGTTGTTGACGAGCACGTCGATCGGCCCGACCTCGGCCTCGATCCGCTCGACCGACTCGGCGACCTGGCCCGCCTCGGTCACGTCGAAGAGGTAGCCGTGGGCCGCGATGCCGTCGGCGCGGTAGCGCTCGACGGCCCGGTCGACGCGCTCCTGCGACGAGTGGCCGTTGACGACGAGCGTGGCGCCGGCGCGCCCGAGGCCGCGGGCCATCGCCATGCCGAGGCCGTGGGTGGCCCCGGTGACCAGGGCCGTCTTGCCGTCGAGGCGGAAGAGGTCGAGGCTCATCGGACCGGAAACAGGAGCAGGTGGCGGCCGTCGTCGTCGGGCGCGAGCCGCCGGCGGGCGGCCTCGTAGGCGGGCTCGTCGTAGGCGAGGGCGGCCTGGCGGAGCAGGCCCGCCAGCTCGGCCTCGGCCCCGCCCCAGGTCCCCTCCAGCTGCGGGTGCGGCCAGTGCTCCCGGCCGTCGGCGACCGGGACGAGGTAGTCGAGCGCGGCCCGGAGACTCCGGCCGTCGGCCGACGCGTAGCCGAAGAGGTCGACGCCCACCGCGGGCGCCAGCCGGGCCGCGTGGAAGGCCCAGCGGAGGTTGAACACGGAGTAGCCGAACGACCGCGTGCGGGCGAGCTCCTCGGGCTGGCGGCCGTCGGGCGCGATCTGCGCGTCGACGCGGCGGGCCGGGAACGCGCCGAGGATCTCGCGGGCGGTCGCGCCGTCGTCGAGGTAGAGCGCGAGGGCCGCGGCCTGCGCGTCGTAGGCCGTCGCGTGGTTGTTGTCGCGCGACGCCTCGCCCCGGCCGAACTCGCTCGTGCGGAGCCACGTGAGGTAGTCGCCGAACCAGCCGTCGAGCGCGTCCCACTCCGCCTCGATGAGGGCGGGGCCGGACTGGAGGACGATCAGCGGGTCGACGAGCCCCGCGAGGCGGGCGGTCTCGATGATCCCGTACATCCGCCCCGTGCTCCGGCCGCGGACGCCCTGCGCGTAGCGGAGGTGCGGGTTCATCCGGGTCGCGGGATCCACGAACCACGTCCGGAGGAGGTCGCCGGCTCGCTGGGCGTAGCGGTCGTCGCCGGTGAAGTGCCAGGCCCAGGCCAGCGTCGGGACCGCTTCCAAGACGGCGCGAAGCGACGGGTCGTCGAGCGCCTTCGCCTCCGGGTTCACCTCCCCGTCGCGGCGGACGTACGGGAGGCCGTCGTCGGTGTCCGGGTTCGGCCACCAGTAGGGCGCGAGGCTGTAGAAGTCGTGCGGGTCGCCGCTCGGCGGGAGGGCCCCCTTGTCGAGGACCGTCGCGTAGTCGGCCTCGAGCGCGGCGCCGGCCTCGGCGACGAGGCGGGCGAAGGCGGGCTGGAGCGCGGGGTCGCCGGCCGCGAGCCGCTGGCGGACGTCCGCCAGCGCGGCGGCGTCGTGGCCGAGCAGGGCAGGCGGGGCCGTCTGCGCGGCGTGGGCGCAGGCGGCGAAGGCGAGGAGCAGGGGCGCGACGCGGACCATCAGCGGAGGTCCGGGACGGCCACGGCGTCCATGTCGCCGTAGTCGAGGTTCTCGCCCGCCATCCCCCAGATGAACGTGTAGCTGCCCGTCCCGGCGCCCGCGTGGACCGACCACGGCGGCGAGATCACGGCCTGCTCGTTCGCCATCCAGACGTGCCGCGTCTCGTCGGGCGGCCCCATAAAGTGGCAGACGGCCTGGTCCTGGGGCACGTCGACGTAGAAGTAGACCTCCATCCGGCGGTCGTGGGTGTGCGCCGGCATGGTGTTCCAGACGCTGCCCGAGGCGAGCTCGGTCATCCCCATCTGGAGCTGGCAGACCTCCACGACGCTGTTCACGATGAGCTTGCGGATCGTCCGCCGGTTGCTCGTCTCGGCGGCGCCGGCCTCGACCACCTCGGCGTCCTCGCGGCCGACCTTCTTGGTGGGGTAGGCCGCGTGGGCCGGGGCCGAGTTGAGGTAGAACCGCGCGGGGGTCGCGGGGTCGTCGCTGGCGAACGTGACCGCCTCCGCCCCGCGCCCGACGTAGATCGCCTCGCGGGGGCCGATGGCGTAGCTCTCCCCGTCGACTATGACGGTCCCGGCTGCGCCGACGTTGATCACGCCGAGCTCGCGTCGGTCGAGGAAGAACTCGGCCCGGAGCGGGTCGATGGCCTCGAGCGCGAGGGGCTCGGTCGTCGGCACGGCGCCGCCCGCGATGAACCGGTCGTAGTGCGAGTAGGTGAGCCGGACCTCGCCCTCGACCATCACCTCGGGGATCAGGAACGTCTCGCGCAGGCGCGCGGTGGACATCCCCGCGGCCTCGGCCGGGCTCGTCGCGTGGCGGACGTCGAAGGTGGGCGTCGGCATCAGGCGAGCGGTCGGGACGTAGCGCGGACGACGAGTTCGGCGTCGAGGACGACGCGCTCGGGCGTGTCGTCGGCGTCGCCGGCGAGCTGGCGGAGGAGGAGCGCGGCGGCGCGGCGGCCCATCTCGCGCGACGGGACGTGAACCGTCGTGAGCGGCGTCGGGAGGTAGGCGGCCATCTCGATGTCGTCGTAGCCGACCACCGAGACGTCGTCGGGGACGGAGACGCCGAGCTCGTCGAGCGCCCGGAGCGCGCCGATGGCGACGAGGTCGTTGAAGCAGGTGATGGCCGTCGGGAGGTCGCCGCCCCTCGAGAAAACCTCCTTCACGACGCGGTAGCCGTCCTCCAGCCGCGCGCCGCCCTCCACGATCATGCCCTCGTGGAACCGGAGCGACGACTCGCTGAACGCCTCCTTGACGCCGGCCACGCGGTCCTGGCTGTGCTGCGAGTACGCGGGGCCGGAGACGTGGAGGATCCGCTCGTGGCCGCCCTCGAGGAGGTGCCGCACGGCCGCCTTCTCGGCGCGGACGTTGTCGACGGTCACGCTC
Source organism: Rubrivirga sp. (assembly GCA_964229475.1). Taxonomy (GTDB): domain Bacteria; phylum Bacteroidota; class Rhodothermia; order Rhodothermales; family Rubricoccaceae; genus Rubrivirga. Next base: position 10,477 of record CAXRFJ010000555.1, on the reverse strand, counting down.
GGGACCGGCAGCCCGCGTACCTCGCCGAGCAGGACGAGCGGGTAGCCCCGGCGCTGCACGAGGAACAGGTGCGAGAGGTCGCTCGCGTCCTCGACGACGGGCGCGACGATGGCGCCCGCCAGCCCGTGGTCGCGGAACGCCTCCAGCACGCGGCCCTCCTCGCGGTAGGTGCCCTCGGAGGTGCCCTCGAAGAGGGTGTAGCCGTTCTCGCCGAGCACGTCGCGGACGCCGAGGAGCACGTCGGCGTAGAACGGGTTGTGGGCCTCCTTCACCATGAGGCCCACGCTGCGGGCGCGGCGTCCGCCCCCGCCCACGCCGACGGCCCGGGGGAGCTCGTAGTTCAGCCGGCCGATGACCTCCATGACGCGGCGGCGCGTCTCGTCGCGGACGGTCCCCCGCGCGTTGATCACGGCCGAGACCGTGCCCACCGACACGCCCGCCGCCTCGGCGACGTCGCGGACGGTGGTGCGCGCAGGAGTTGTTTTGAACTGTTCAGACATCAGGGATCGGTACCGCTTCCGAGGCCGGCGTTCAACGAGGAGGATAGTGGGGGTTGACGGCCCTGTCAAGGATGCGTTAACCTCGACTCGTCGATTTTCGACCCCTTCGGTTCAATTCAATGAACAGCAGAGGGGCCTGCGCCGTCGGCAGCGAGCCAGTCGCTGCCCCGAATTGAACGTTCAATCACTTGATCACGTCCCTCCGCCTCCACCCCGACCGGTTCTTCCCCCCGGACCCCACGGAGCGCGCGGCCGCGCGCGCGGTCTACGAGGAGACGGCCGGGCTCCCCATCGTGAGCCCGCACGGGCACGTCGACCCCGCCCTCCTCGCGGGGGACCGGCCGTTCCCGGAACCGACGGACCTCCTCATCACGCCGGACCACTACGTCTTCCGGATGCTCCACAGCCGGGGCATCGACCTCGACGCGCTCGGCATCCCGCGGGCGGACGGCACGCGCGCTGAGGCCGACCCGCGCGGCGTCTGGCGGACGTTCTGCGCCCACTGGCACCTCTTCGCCGGGACGCCCACGCGGGCGTGGCTGGAGTACGTGCTCCACGAGCTGTTCGGTGTCCGCGAGGCGCCAGGCGCCGAGAGCGCCGACCGGCTGTACGACCAGATCGCCGAGCGGCTGGCATCGCCGGAGTACCGGCCGCGCGCGCTCTTCGACCGGTTCGGCATCGAGACGCTGGCGACGACCGACGCGGCGACGGACGCGCTCGCGCACCACGCCGCGCTCGCCGACGACGAGTGGAACCGGGGGGCGCCGTCGGGCAACGGCGGCCCGCGCGTGATCCCGACGTTCCGCCCCGACGCGCTCACCCCGGTGAGCCTCCCCGGCTGGCCGGCGCTCGCCGCCCGCCTCGGTGAGCTCGTGGGCGGGGCCGTCGAGGACTACGCCTCGTTCGTCGCCGCCCTCCGCCAGCGCCGCGCCGCCTTCCGGGCGCTTGGCGCCGTCGCCACCGACCACGGCGCCGCGTCGCCGCGGACCGGGTGGCTCCCCGAGGCCGAGCGCGACGCCCTGTTCGCCCGCGCCCTGGCCGGCACGGCCACCGAGGCCGACGAGGCCGCCTTCACGGCCCACATGCTCATGGCGTTCGCCGAGATGAGCGCCGACGACGGCCTCGTCATGCAGCTCCACGTCGGCTGCTACCGCAACCACGACGCCCCCCTCTTCGAGCGGTTCGGGGCCGACAAGGGCGCCGACGTCCCCCTCGCGACCGAGTTCACGCGCGCGCTCCGCCCCCTCCTGTCCGAATACGGAAGCGCTCCCGCGGCCGGGGGCGGGCCGCCGTTCCGCCTCATCGCGTTCACGCTCGACGAGAGCACGTACACCCGCGAGCTGGCCCCGCTCGCCGGCCACTACCCCGGCCTCCTCCTCGGCCCCGCGTGGTGGTTCCACGACTCGGTCGAGGGCATGCTCCGCTACCGCGAGCGCACGACCGAGACGGCCGGGTTCTACAACACGGCCGGCTTCAACGACGACACGCGGGCGTTCTGCTCGATCCCGGCCCGCCACGACCTCGCCCGCCGCGTCGACGCCCACTACCTCGGGCGGCTCGTGGCCCGGCACCAGCTCGGGCTCGCGGAGGCCCGCGAGATCGGCCGGGCGCTCGCCTACGACCTCCCGCGCCAGGCCTACCGGCTCGACGGGACGGCGGACGCGGCCCCCGCCTCGGTTCGGGCCCGGACCAACGGGGTGGCCTCGTGAGGCGCGCCCTCCTCCTGCTCGCGCTCCTCGTCGGCGGCTGCGCCTCCGGGCCGGCCGGCGCCGACGACGGCCGCGTGCTCCGCCTCGGCCACGGGCTCAGCACCGACCACCCGGTCCACGTCGCTATGCAGGCGATGGCCGCGCACGTCGACTCCGCCAGCGGCGGGCGCCTCCGGATCGCCGTGTACCCGTCCGGCCAGCTCGGGTCGGAGCGCGAGTGCCTCGAGCTGCTCCAGATCGGGAGCCTCGCCATGACGAAGGTGTCGGCCAGCGTGCTCGAGGGGTTCGCGCCCGCGTTCTCGGTCTTCTCCCTCCCCTACCTGTTCCGCGACGAGGCCCACCGGCTCGCGTTCTTCGACAGCGAGGTCGGCGAAGAGATGCTGGCCTCGACCGAGGCGTTCCGCTTCCGCGGCCTCACCTACTACGACGCCGGCGCGCGGAGCTACTACACCGTCGAGGCGCCGGTCCGCTCGCCGGAGGACCTCCGGGGCCTCAAGATCCGCGTCCAGGAGAGCCCGACCTCCATGCGGATGGTCCGCGAGATGGGCGGCTCGCCGACGCCGATCTCGTGGGGCGAGCTCTACACCGCGCTCCAGCAGGGCGTGGTGGACGGCGCCGAGAACAACCCGCCGAGCTACTACCTCTCGCGGCACTACGAGGTCGCGCCGTACTTCGTCCTCAACGAGCACACGGCCGTGCCCGACGTCCTCGTGATCGGGACGCCGATCTGGGACACGCTCTCGGGCCAGGAAAAGCGGTGGCTTCAGGAGGCCGCCGAGGCCAGCGCCGCGCTCGAAGAGGAGCTCTGGCGCGCGTCGACGGCCGAGGCCCTCCGGGCCGTCACCGAGGCGGGCGCGGAGGTGGTCGAGATGAGCGCCGCCGACCGGACGCCGTTCTCGTCGCGCGTGGCCTCGATGCTGACCGACGTGCCGCCCGCCACGCGGGCGCTCATCGAGCGGATCCAGGCCGTCGGCGCAGGGGCGACCCTGCCCGCCGCGACGGATTCCTCGGAGGTGCCGTCATGAGTGCCCCGGTCCTCCGCGCCACCGCCGACGGCGGCCTCAAGGGGGTCGTCGACCGCGTGCTCGCGTGGGCCTGTGTCGGGCTGATGGGCGCGAGCGTGCTCAACGTCACGTGGCAGGTCGTGACGCGGTTCGTGCTCGGCAGCCCGAGCGGGTTCACCGACGAGCTCGCCCGGTTCCTGCTGATCTGGCTGGGGATGCTCGGCGCCGCCTACGCCGTCGGCCAGCGGATGCACCTCGCCATCGACCTGCTCCCGCGCGCGCTCGACCCGACCCCGAAGGCGCGCGCCGCGCTGGGGATCGTGCTCCAGGGCTGCGTGCTCGCGTTCGCCCTCGGCGTGATGGTCTACGGCGGCGGCAGCCTCGTCCGGATCACGACGCTCCTCGCGCAGCGGTCGGCCGCGCTCGGCGCGCCGCTCGGGGCCGTCTACACCGTCCTGCCGCTGGCGGGCGCCGTCATCGCCTTCTACGCGCTCCACGCCATCGGCCAGTACGGCCGCGTGCTGCGGGGGCGCGCGATGCCCGCGGCGACGCCGGACGGGACGAGCGCCGAGGCCTTCGCCACCCACCAGCCCGGCGTCGATCGCCTGGAGCCCCGCCCGGACGCCCCGTGATGTTCGCCCTCCTCCAGGCCGCCCCCGAGGCGGGCGCGCTCGCCGCCGACGGCACCGCGATCGCCGTGCTCGTCGGCGTGTTCGTGGTCCTGCTGGCGCTCGGCGTCCGCGTCGCGTTCGCGATCGGGCTGGCGACGGTCGCCACCATGATGCTGTCGATCGGGCCGGCGGCCGCGCTCACGACGGTCGCCCAGCGGATGGCGACCGGCCTCGACAGCTTCACGCTGCTGGCGATCCCGTTCTTCATCCTGGCCGGCCAGCTCATGAACCGCGGCGGCATCGCGGGCCGGCTGATCGACCTCGCCAAGTCGCTGCTCGGGCCGCTGCCCGGCGGCCTCGCGTTCGTCAACGTGCTCGCCTCGATGCTCTTCGGGGCCATCTCGGGGAGCGCCGTCGCCGCCGCCAGCGCCATCGGCGCGACGGTCGGGCCGCGGATGGTCGAGGAGGGCTACGACCGCGACTTCGCCGCCGCCGTCAACATCACGAGCGCGACGACGGGCCTCGTGATCCCGCCGTCGAACGTGCTCATCGTGTACGCGCTGGCGAGCGGCGGCGCGAGCATCGCGGCGCTCTTCCTGGCCGGCTACGTGCCGGGCCTCCTGACCGGCTTCCTGCTGATGGCCGTGGCCGGCGTCATCGCGTGGCGCCGCGGCTACCCGACCGGCGAGTGGGCCGCGCTCGGCGAGGTCGGGCGCCGGTTCGTGGCCGCGCTCCCGAGCCTGTTCCTCCTCGTGGTCGTGATCGGGGGGATCGTGGCCGGGGTGTTCACGGCGACCGCGGCGGCCGCGGTCGCGGTCCTCTACGCCGGCGCGCTCGCGTTCGCCTACCGCGGCGTCGGCCTCCGCGACCTCCCCCAGATCCTGCTCGACGCGACGGCGACGACGGCCATCGTCCTCCTCCTCATCGCCGTCTCGATCGCGATGTCGTGGATCATGGCCTACGTCAACCTCCCGCAGGCGATCGCCGCGGCCGTGACGGCCTTCGAGAACCCGGTCGCCGTGTTCCTGCTGATCAACGTCGTGCTCCTCTTCGTGGGTGTGTTCATGGACATGACCCCGGCGATCCTCATCTTCACGCCCATCTTCCTGCCCGTGGCGCTGGAGCTGGGGATGGACCCGGTCCACTTCGGGATCGTGATGGTCCTCAACCTCTGCATCGGGCTGTGCACGCCGCCGGTGGGGAGCGTCCTGTTCGTGGGCGTCGGCGTGGCCGAGACGACGATCGCGCGGGTCGTCCGCCCGCTCCTCCCCCTGTTCGTGGCGATGCTGATCTCGCTCGCCCTCGTGACCGCCTTCCCGGGGCTCTCGCTCTGGCTCCCCTCCCTCTTCGGCTACTAGCGCTTTGACCCACCCCGACTCCGAGACCCAGACCGGCGCCCCGGCCGGCTTCCGCCTCGACGGCCACGTGGTCGTCGTCACCGGGGGCTACGGCGTCCTCGGCTCCGCCATGGCCCGCGGCCTCCTCGACGCCGGCGCCTCCGTCGCCCTCCTCGGCCGGAGCCTCGCCAAGGCCGAGGCCGCCGCCGACGCCATCGGCGGGGGCGCCCGCGCTCTGGGCGTCGCCGCCGACGTCCTCGACCCGGACGCGCTGGCGGCGGCCCGCGACGCCGTCGTCGCCCGGTTCGGGCGCGTCGACGCGCTCGTCAACGCGGCCGGCGGCAACGTCCCCGGCGCGACGCTCGAGCCCGGGGAGAGCCCGTTCGGCCTCGACCCCGCCGCGTGGCGCGCCGTCGTCGACCTCAACCTCCACGGGACGATCCTCCCGACGCAGGTCTTCGGGCCCGCGCTGGCCGAGGCCGCGGCGGGCGCGGTCGTCAACGTGTCCTCGATGGCCGCCTCGCGCGTGATCTCGCGCGTGGCCGGCTACTCCGTCGCCAAGGCCGGCGTCGACCACTTTACGCGGTGGATGGCCGTCGAGCTGGCGACCCGGACGGCGGGGCGCGTCCGCGTCAACGCCGTCGCGCCGGGGTTCTTCGTGGCGGAGCAGAACCGCGACCTCCTCCTCCGGGCCGACGGCTCGCCGACCGAGCGCGGGGCCGACATCGTCGCGCACACGCCGGCCGGCCGGTTCGGCGAGCCCGACGAGGTCGCGGGGCCGGTCGTGTTCCTCTGCTCGCCGGCCGCCCGGTTCGTGACCGGCGTCGTGCTCCCCGTCGACGGCGGGTTCTCGGCCTCGGCGGGGTTTTAGGATGACCCTCTCGTTCCGCTGGTACGGCGACGCCGACCCGGTCACGCTGGCCGACATCCGGCAGATCCCCGGCGTCCGCGGCGTCGTCTCCGCGCTCCACGACGTGCCGCCCGGCGAGGCGTGGGCCGCCGACGCCGTCGTCGCCCTCCGCCAGCGCGTCGAGGCGGCCGGGCTCGCGCTCAGCTGCATCGAGTCGATCCCGGTCCCCGAGGGGATCAAGCTCGGCACCGACGACCGGGAGCGGCTGGCCGACCGCTGGTGCGCCTCGGTCGAGGCCGTCGGCGCGGCCGGCGTCCCCGTCGTGTGCTACAACTTCATGCCCGTGTTCGACTGGACGCGGACGAGCCTCCGCCGCCCGCTGCCGGACGGCTCCGAGGCGCTCGCCTACGTCGAGGGCGAGCTGGCCGAGGTCGAGACCGCGCTCGCCGGCGGCGGCCTCCCGGGCTGGATGGACGCCCACACGCCAGCCGCCCTCCGCCGGCTGTTCGCGGCCTACGCCGGGGTCGACGCGGAGCGGATGTGGGACCACCTCGGGTGGTTCCTCGAACGGGCCGTGCCCGTCGCTGAGGCGGCCGGCGTCAAGCTCGCGATCCACCCCGACGACCCGCCGTGGCCGCTGTTCGGCCTCCCGCGCGTGGTCACGAGCGCCGGCGCCCTCGACCGCGTGTGCGACCTCGTCGACTCACCCGCGACCGGCGTCACGTTCTGCACGGGGTCGCTCGGCGCCGACCCGGCCCAGGTGCCCGGCCTCCCAGCCGCGGCCGCGCGCCTGGCCGACCGCGGTCGGCTCCACTTCGCCCACCTCCGCAACGTCCGCCAGCTGGGCGCCGGGCGCGACTTCACCGAGACGGCCCACCCCGACGGCGACGTCGACCTCGGCGCCGTCGTCGGCGCCCTCCAGGGCGCGGGCTTCGACGGCCCGCTCCGGCCCGACCACGGGCGCCAGATCTGGTCCGAGCGCGACGCCCCGGACGTCCGGCCCGGCTACGGCCTCTTCGACCGCGCCCTCGGCGCGACCTACCTCCTCGGCCTCTGGGAGGCCCACGCCCGATGACCGCCCCCGTCCCCACCACCCGCGCGGACGTCGTCCGCTTCATCGAGCGCGACCGCGCCGTCGCCGTCGTCCGCACCGACGCGCCCGAGAAGCTCGTCCGGATCGCCGACGCGCTCCGGGCCGGCGGCGTCGTCTGCGTCGAGGTCACGATGACCGTCCCGAACGCGCTCGACGGCATCCGCGCCGTCGCCGGCGAGCTCGGCGACGGCGTCCTCGTCGGCGCCGGGTCCGTGACCGACGCCGCGACGGCCCGCGCCGCCGTCGAGGCCGGCGCCCGCTACGTCGTGTCCCCCGTGTTCAAGCGCGAGGTGATCGAGGCCGCGCACGTGCTCGGCGCCGCGGCCATGCCCGGCTGCTTCACGCCGACCGAGATCCTCGCGGCCCACGAGGCCGGCGCCGACGTGGCCAAGGTGTTCCCCGCGGGCAGCCTCGGGCCCGGGTTCATCCGGGGCGTCCTGGCCCCGATGCCCCACCTCAAGCTGATGCCGACCGGCGGCGTCTCGCTCGACAACGCGGCCGAGTGGCTCCGCGCGGGCGCCGTGGCCGTCGGCGCCGGCTCGGCCCTCGTCGACACGGGCGCCATCGCCGCCGGCGACTGGGCCCAGCTGACCGCCAACGCCCGCCGCCTCCGCGCCGCCGTCGACGCCGCCTAGCTCCCCCCGCCTCGGCACCGAGGCGGACGTCCTCCCCTCCCCTCTCGACATGCCCACCGTCGTCACCTTCGGCGAGATCATGCTCCGGCTCTCGACGCCGGGGTTCACCCGCTTCACCCAGGCCCAGGGCTTCGACGCCACGTTCGGCGGCGGCGAGGCCAACGTCGCCGTGTCGCTGGCCCACTTCGGCCACGACGCCCGCTTCGTGTCCAAGCTCCCGGCCCACGAGGTCGGCCAGGCCGCGGTCAACCGGCTCCGCCAGTTCGGCGTCGACACGCGGTTCGTGGCCCGCGGCGGCGACCGCGTCGGGGTCTACTTCCTCGAGACCGGCGCGAGCCAGCGGCCCTCGAAGGTGATCTACGACCGGGCCCACTCGGCCGTGAGCGCGATGGGCCCGGGCGAGGTCGACTGGGACGCCGCCTTCGACGGCGCCGACTGGTTCCACTGGACCGGGATCACGCCCGCGCTCGGGCCGAGGCCGAAGGCCGCCGTCGAGCGTGCCTGCCGCGCGGCGAAGGCCGCCGGGGCGACGGTCTCCTGCGACCTCAACTTCCGCGCGAAGCTGTGGACGACGGACGAGGCCCAGGCCACGATGCGCCCACTCATGGAGCACGTCGACGTCTGCATCGCGAACGAGGAGGACGCCGACCGCTCGCTCGGCGTGACGACCGAGGGCTCGGGCGCCGACGCCGCGGCCTCCGCCGAGCTCGACGAGGGCGGCTACGCCCGGCTGGCCGAGCGCCTCCGCGACGACTTCGGCTTCGACGCCGTCGCCATCACGCTCCGCGAGAGCCACTCGGCCAGCGACAACGGGTGGAGCGCGATGCTCCTCGGCGGGGCCGGCTCGGCCCGGCCCGTCGCCGAGGCGGTCCGGAGCCGGGTCTACGACGTCCGCCTCGTCGACCGCGTGGGCGGGGGCGACAGCTTCGCGGCCGGGCTCATCCACGGGCTCCTGACGAAGGACGCCGCCGAGGACGCGCTCGGCTTCGCCGTCGCCGCGAGCGCGCTGAAGCAGACGATCCCCGGCGACCTCAACCTGACGTCGGCGGACGAGGTCGAGAAGCTGGCCGGCGGCTCCGGCTCCGGCCGCGTCGAGCGATAGAACGAACGCCTCCTCCCCCATGCGCGCCCTCGCCTTCCTCGTCGCCCTCCTCGCCGCGCCCCCCGCGATCGCCCAGCTCGGCCTGCCCCACCTGTTCTCGGACGGGGCCGTCCTCCAGCGCGGCGAGCCCGTCCCGGTCTGGGGGTGGGCCGCCCCGGGCTCGGCCGTCACCGTCCGCCTCGGGGGCTCGCGCATCGAGACCACGGCCGGGCCCGACGGGCGCTGGCGCGTGCTCGTCCCGGCCCTCGCCGTCGGCGGGCCGTACGCGCTCGACGTGCGCTCCGGCTCCGAGCGGCTCCGCGCCGAGGACCTCCTCGTAGGCGACGTCTGGGTCCTCTCGGGCCAGTCCAACATGGAGTGGACGGTGGACCGGACCGATGGGTCCGCGGCGACCATCGCCGCGGCCGGCGACCGCCAGATCCGACACTTCAAAGTCCCCCGGGCCCACGCGGAGACGGAGCAGGAGCGGCTGGGGGGCGGCCGGTGGGAGCCCGCGACTCCGGCCCACGTCGGCGACTTCTCCGCGGTCGGGTTCGAGTTCGCCCGCGCGCTCCGCCAGTCGGTCGACGTCCCGATCGGGCTCGTCAACGCCACGTGGGGCGGGAGCCGGATCGAGCCGTGGATGAGCGGCGGCATGCTCGGCCTCGACGCGGGCGGCGTCGACGCGACCTTCCAGGCCGTCCGCGACCGGAACGACGCGCGCGAGGCCGCGCTCCGCGACAAGCTCGGCGGGGCCTTCCCCACCGACGCCCCCGAGCCCGTCGACGGCGTGACGCCGCCCGAGGCCGAGCCCGCCTACGACGACTCCGGCTGGGCCGCCCTCCGCGTCCCGGCCCGCTGGGAGTCGGCCGGCTACGACGGCCTCGACGGCGTCGCGTGGTACCGGACCTCCTTCGACCTCGACGCCGAGGCCGCCGCCGCCGGCGTCACGCTCTCGCTCGGGATCATCGACGACGGCAACCACACCTACGTCAACGGGACGCTCGTCGGGGCGGGCCGAGGGGGCAGCGACCCGCGTGTCTACGAGGTCCCAGCCGGCGCGCTGCGCACGGGGCTCAACACCCTCGCCGTCCGCGTGTCCGACGCCGGCGGGGGAGGCGGCATGAAAGGCGGCGAGGGCCTCCTGTTCGTCGAGACCGCGGCCGGCGACCGGCTCCCCCTCGCCGGCGACTGGCGCTTCCGGGTGGTCGAGGCCCGGTTCGGCGGGGCCTCCGAGGTCCACTACGTCCCGATGCTCCTGTGGAACGCGATGGTCGCGCCCCTCACCGAGGCGCCCGTGACCGGCGTGCTGTGGTACCAGGGCGAGTCGAACGCGAGCGAGCCGGACGCCTACGCCGGCCTCTTCCGCTCGCTGATCTCGGGCTGGCGGTCCGCGTGGGGCCGGCCGGCCCTCCCGTTCTTCTGGGTCCAGCTCGCGGGCTACCGCCAGCCGCCCGACGGGCCCGACGACGTCGGCTCGTGGCCGGCGCTCCGGGCGGCCCAGAGCGCCGCGCTCGCGCTCCCGCGGACGGCGGAGGCCCTCGCGATCGACGTCGGCGCGGCGGACGACGTCCACCCGCGCGACAAGCGGCCCGTCGGGGAGCGGCTGGCCCTCGCGGCCCGCCAGCACCTGCAGCCCCGACATGGCCGCGCCGAT
>CAXRFJ010000554.1:0-2404 GCA_964229475.1 Rubrivirga sp. | reverse complement strand
GGCGTGGCGCCGACGGCCCGGTCGTAGAGCGTCCGCGGCTGGTACGGGTGGGCGGTGGTCGGGTCGAGAACGAGGAGGCGCGGCACGGGCAGGACGGGGGCCCGCCGTCGACGCACGAGCGCCGCAGCGGCGGGGCGAGATGGAGCCCCGGAGCGTCGCCGCGGCCATGCGGCAGCCGCCGGGAGGAGAGAGCGAGAGGCGCGGTCGGCTCGGGCGCCGTCGGGAGGGATACCGAATCGGAAGCGCTTCCGATCCCAGTCGTTCCCTGATCTGCGCGGCACGGAAACGGGACTCAGGCCTCTCCCCAGACGCCCCCGGTCCCCTTCCCCACGACTCAGGCGCCGCCCGTCTCTTTCCAGCGCAGGCCGGCGGCGGGGCGCCGTGCCCCGGTCGTGTTCGGGTGGCCCGCGCGCTCCGGTGGTGCGTCCCCTCGACGCGCGCCGGCCCCCTCCGCCTCGGCGCCGAGGCCGGGTCAGTCGCCGCGGCGGACGTCGTCGTAGTGCCGGAGCGCCTCCCAGCGGAAGAGGCCCGAGCCGTGGCCGTCGCCCCACACGATCTGGAGCGCGTAGTGGCCGGCCGGGCGGAGCTCCTTGACCTCGTACGTCATCAGCGACGGGAGGTCGAACACGACGGGGTCGATGGGCTCGGCCATCTTGCCGTGGCCCCCGCGGCACTCGGCGCACGGGCAGGCCCGGCGGAGGCCCTCGTAGGACAGCTCCGAGACGCGCCCGTCGGCCCACTCGATGGTGAGCGCCTGCGCCGCGGCGTCGGCCGCGAGACGCACGGGGCGGACAGTGAGGTCGGGGTTCACAGTTCAGAGGTCAGAGTCCACAACGAAAGAACTCCGAACTCGAAACTCGGAACTCCGAACTCTACAAGAACAGGTCCGGCATGAACTCGGTCGCGCCCGGCGTGACGCTGTACCCCGAGAGGTCCGTCGTGCCGGCCTCGGCGAGCACCTCGTCGTCGATGAAGAAGTTGCCGGTGCGCGAGGACGGCATCGTGAGGACGGCGTGGGCGGCGTCGGCCATGATCTCGGGCGTGCGCGACATCCGCATCATGGCGTCGCCGCCGAGGGCGTACTTGACGGCGGCCGTCGCGATCGTCGTGCGCGGCCAGAGCGCGTTGGCGGCGATCCCGTAGTCCTGGAACTCCTCGCCCCAGCCGAGCACGCACATCGACATGCCGTACTTCGAGATCGTGTAGGCCACGTGCGGGCCGAACCACTTGGGGTCGAGGTTGAGGGGCGGGCTGAGGACGAGGACGTGCGGATTCCGGCCGGCCTTCGCGCTCTCCTTCAGGTACGGCAGCGCGGCCTGCGTCGTGCAGAACGTGGCCCGCGTGTTGACCTGCTGCATGAGGTCGAACCGCTTCATGGGCGTGTTCTCGGTGTCCGCCAGGAGGATCGCGCTCGCGTTGTTGACGACCACGTCGATCCCGCCGAACCGCTCGGCCGTCTCGGCGACGGCCTCGGCCACGCGGTCCTCGTCGCGCGCGTCGACCTGGAGCGCGAGGGCCTGGCCGCCGGCCTCCTCGACCTCCTCGGCGACGGTGTGGATGGTGCCGGGCAGCTTGGGGTGCGGCTCGGCCGTCTTGGCCGCGATGGCCACGTTGGCGCCGTCGCGGGCGGCCCGGAGCGCGATCGCCCGGCCGATGCCGCGGCTGCCGCCGGTGAGGAAGAGGGTCTTGCCGGAGAGGGACGCCATGCGGGTGCGGAGGAAAACGGGACGGTGGGACGACGGCGCCCGCGCCGGGGTCCGGCCGCGCCCGGCCTGGTCCGCCTCGGCGCCGGCCCGATCGGTCGACGCGGTCGAGGGGGCGGGCCCGGCTACGGGCGGGCGTCGGCGAGGGCGGCCAGGAGCGCGTCGGCGTCGGCGGCGGTGTTGTAGACGTGGGGCGAGACGCGGACCGAGCCGCCGCGGATCGAGACCGACACGTCGTGCGCGCGGAGGGCCTCCGCGAGGGCGTCGGGGCGGACGGCCTCGGGCGGACGGAGGCCGAACAGGTGGCCGGCCCGCTCGTCGGCGTCGGCGGCGCCGTAGCCGAGCGCGCGGGCGCCCGCCACGATCCGCTCCGCGAACGCCGCGCACGTGGCCTGGATGGCGTCGACGCCCCAGCCGAGCACCTGCTCGACCCCGGCCGCCAGCATGGGCAGGAGGATCGGGTTCGACCGCTCGCCGACGTCGAAGCGGACGGCCCCGGGCGCGTAGGCGTCCTCGTAGCTCGTGAGGCCGGCGAACGCCTCGCTGCCGGCCCGGCCGATCCAGTTTTCCTCGAGCGGCCGGCCGTCGCGGAAGCGCTCGCCGAGCCACAGCGCGCCCATCCCGTACGGCCCGAGTAGCCACTTGTAGCCGGCCGCCGCGAGCGCGTCCGGCCGCACGCGCTCGACCGAGAACGGGAGCGC
>CAXRFJ010000553.1:0-7143 GCA_964229475.1 Rubrivirga sp. | reverse complement strand
CCGGCGCCGCGCCGCCCGCGCCCAGCTCGCGTGGACGACCGAGGAGCTCCCGTCGCGCTACCTCCCGCCCGCCTTCGCCCTCCGCCGCGCCGTCGCCGAGGGCGCCGTGCCCGCGGGCTACGGCCCGCGCGACGCCGAGGTCCGCGACCGCCTCGCGGCGTGGATGGAGCGCAACGAGATCCGCAGCGTCGCCGAGCTCCGGCGCGACCTGCTCCGGGCGAAGCTGACGCGCGCCGTCCACGCGCGCGCCCAGCTTCGGGAGGTCCTCGCCGACGTCTGGTTCAACCACTTCAACGTGGACGGCCGCGGCGGGCAGATCCTGACGGTCCCGACCTACGAGCGCGACGCGATCCGGGCCCACGTCCTCGGCCGGTTCCGCGACCTCCTCGGGGCGACGGCCCGCCACCCGGCGATGCTGACGTACCTCGACAACTGGCAGTCGCGCGCGCCGTCGGGCACGCCGGTCGCGTTCGGCCGCGCGCCGCAGCGCGGCGGCATCAACGAGAACTACGGCCGCGAGTTGTTGGAGCTCCACACCCTCGGCGTCGACGGCGGGTACACGCAGGACGACGTGGTCGCCGTCGCGCGCGCCTTTACCGGCTGGTCCGTCATCCCGAACCGCGGCGACGCCGAGGCGCGCGAGCGCGTCGAGACCGGCCTCGCCCGGCTCGCGTCGCGCGGCGCCCCGGTCGTCCGCGACGGCCTGTTCGTGTTCCGACCGAACTGGCACGACGCCGCGCCCAAGACGGTCCTCGGCCGGGCGCTCCCCGGCGGGCGCGGGATCGAGGACGGCGAGGACGTGCTCGACCTCCTCGCCGCGCACGAGGCGACGGCCCGGCGCGTCGCCCACACGCTGGCCGTCCGGTTCGTGGACGACGACCCCGACGAGGCGCTCGTCGGCCGGCTGGCGGCCGTCTTCCGGCGGACCGACGGCGACCTGAGCGCCGTGATGCGCGCGCTCGTCGCGGACCGCGCCTTCTGGGACGCCGCGCGCTCCGGCCCCGACGGCGCCCCGTCGAAGGTTAAGACCCCGTTCGAGTTCGTCGCCAGCGCCGCGCGGGCGACGGCTGCGCCCGTCGAGAGCGTCCGCGGGCTCCTCGGGCCGCTCCGCGACATGGGCGAGCCGCCGTACCACGCCGAGCCGCCGACCGGTTTCCCGGACCACGCCGCCGCCTGGGTCAACGCCGGCCTGCTCCTCACGCGGATGAACCTCGCCCTCCGCCTCGCCGACGGCCGCGTCCGCGGCGCCAGGCCCGACCTCGACGCCCTCACCGGAGCCCGCCAGCCCGAGTCCGTCGACGCCGCGCTGCGGACCTACGTGAGCGCGCTCCTCCCCGGCCGCGACCCCGAGCCGACGGTCGCGCTCCTCCAGCCGATCGTCCGCGAGCCCGCCTTCGCCCGGCGCGTCGCCGAGGCGGCCACCCGCGCCGAGGCCGAGACGCCCGTCGCCCTCGACGACGACGGCGTGTTCGCCGAGACCGCCGGCGCCCCGCTCGACGCCGACGACACGGCGGCGTTCGTGGTCGGCGTCGTCCTCGGCTCGCCGGCCTTCCAGCGACAGTAACCCCCCGCGCATCGCCATGATGTCCCGTCGCGCCTTCCTCTCCTCGGGCGGCATCGCCCTGCTCGCCACCGGCGTCGGCGGCGTCCCGTCGTTCCTGACCCGGGCCGCCTCGGCGACGCCCGCGGGCCCCTTCCGCCGCCGGAAGGTGCTGGTGACCGTCTTCCAGCGCGGGGCGACGGACGGCCTCGCCGCCGTCCAGCCGCTGTCCGACCCGATGCTGGCGCGGCTCCGCCCGACGCTCGCGCTCGACCCGCGCCGCCAGCTCGTCGACCTCGACGGGCGCTACGGCCTTCACCCCGCCCTCTCGCCGTTCGCGGGCCTCTACCGCGAGGGCCGGCTCGGCGTGATCCACGGCGTCGGCTCGCCCGTCGCGACGCGGTCGCACTTCGACGCGCAGGACTTTATGGAGACCGGCCGCCCCGGCGACAAGCGCGCCGACACGGGCTGGCTGAACCGCGCGACCGGCCTGCTCGGGCACGAGCCCGCGACGCCATTCCAGGCCGTGGCGCTCACGCCCGCGCTCCCGCTGTCGCTGCGCGGCGAGGCGCCCGCCCTCGCCGTCGCCAAGCTCGAGGACTTCGGCGTGCTCGCGCCCGGCGCCCTCGCCGCCACCGGCGAGAGCCGGGAGGCGCTCTACGCCCAGACGGCCGGCGACCTCCTCAGCGACGCGGGCCGCGAGGGCCTCGACGCCGCGCGGCTCCTCGACGAGGCCCGGCTCGACCAGTACCGCCCCGAGAACGGCGCCGACTACCCGCGCTCGGAGCTCGGCGAGAGCCTCCGCCAGATCGCCCAGCTCATCAAGGCCGACGTGGGGCTGGAGGTAGCCTTCGCGGAGGCCGGCGGCTGGGACACCCACGCCCGCCAGGGCTCCGAGGACGGCTCGTTCGCCCGCCGCGCCGCCGACCTCGCCCGGAGCGTCGCCGCCTTCTGGACCGACCTCGAGCGCTACCAGGACGACGTCGTGGTCCTCACCATGACCGAGTTCGGGCGGACGGTCGCCGAGAACGGGACGGGCGGGACCGACCACGGGCGGGCCTCCGCCATGTTCGTGCTCGGCAACGCCGTCCGCGGCGGCGAGGTGCACGGCCAGCCCCTCGTGCTCGACCCGGACGCGCTCGAGGACGGCCGCGACCTCCCCGTCACGACCGACTTCCGGTCGCTGTTCGCGGGCGTCGCCGGCCCGCACCTCGGGATTTCGGCCGGCGACGCCCTCTTCCCCGGCTGGTCCGGCCGGCCGATCGACGTCCTGCGGCCGTAGCGGCGTCGCCAGCCGTAGGGGCGACGCGGCGAGTCGCCCCTACCCGGTCACCCCGCCCCACCGTGCCCGCCTCGACGTCGAGGCAGACGGACTCGGTCTACTTGTAGACCGAGTCGGCGTCGAAGACCGGGGCGCCGACGGTCTCCAGGTCACCGTCCTCGACCTTCCGGTAGAAGCAGCTCCGGTGGCCCGTGTGGCAGGCGGCCCCGCCGACCTGCTCGATCCGGAACAGGAGCGCGTCGCCGTCGCAGTCGACGTAGGCCGCCTTGACCTTCTGGACGTTCCCGCTCGTCTCGCCCTTTTTCCAGACCTTCTGGCGCGAGCGGCTCCAGTACGTCATCACGCCCGTCTCGAGCGTCATCCGGAGCGTCTCGCGGTTCATGTAGGCGAGCATCAGGACGTCGCCGGTGGCGTCGTCCTGGGCGATGGCGGCGACGAGCCCGTCGTCGTTGAAGGTGGCGGCGTCGAGGAGCGGCTGGAGGTCCATCGGTCGGATGCGGTTGGGAATGGAGTGGCGGAAGGTGCGTCGGCGGCGCCCGAATCGGGGAGGAAAACGCGGGAAAGTCCCCCGCGGCGCCGATCTTTCAGGGCGCCCCTGTGCTCCCCCCTCCCCCATGCGCGCTCCGTTCGTCGCCCTCGCCCTCTCGCTCGCGGCCTGCCAGCCCGACCCCGCCGAGCCCGAGGCCCCGCCCGCCCCCACGGTCCCGACCTACGCCGGCGACCTCGCCCTCATCGACGACGGCACGGCCGTGCCCGGCTTCGCCGCCTTCCGCGACACGCTGCGGGGGGTCGTCGCCCGCCGCGACACGGCCGCGCTGCTGGCGGTCGTCGCGCCCGACGCCCGCCTCTCGTTCGGCGACGGCGCGGGCGGGCCCGAGGAGTTCGAGCAGACGTGGTTCGACGCGTCGCCCGAGGCCCCCGTGTGGGACGTCCTCGACCACGTGCTCGACAACGGGAGCGTGGAGGAGGACGGCGCGGTCGTGGCCCCGTTCGTCGCGGGGTTCTGGCCCGACACGCTCGACCCGTACTCGACCGTCGTCATCGCCGCCTCCGACGTGCCCGCCTTCGACCGGCCCGACGGCGCCGAGGTCGCCCGCCTCTCCGAGATCGCCCTGCCCGCCACCGCGCCCGACGACGACGGCTGGCGGCCCGTCACGCTGCCCGACGGGACCGGCGCCGTCGTCGCGGCCGACGCGGCCCTCAGCCCGGTCGGCTACCGCGCCACGTTCTGGGACGACGGCGACGGCTGGCGCCTCCGGGCGTTCCTCGCCGGCGACTGACCCCGCCTCGGGACCGCCTTTCCCTCCCCCCATGCCCCTGCGGCGCAAGCGACTCGACGACCGGCGATACGAGACGGTGATCACGCGCTCCGACGGGGTGACCTACCTCGTCAAGGGGGTGGGCCACATGGGCGTGATCCCCCACGACCTCGCCCACTTCGTCGTCGAGCGGGCCCTCGGGATCCGCCGCGGGTTCTGGGGGAGCGTGGCGGCGGGCGCGGTCTTCGGCAGCCTCACGCACGTCAGCGGCCGGCGTCGCCCCCACGCGGCCCGGCGGTCGAAGGAGGTCTGGAAGGCGAACGAGACGTCGCTCACGGAGGCGGAGATCCTCGTCGGCCTGTTCGACACGGCCTTCGAAGACGGGCTCGGGGCCGACTCGCCCGCTCTGCGCGACCGCCTCCGCCGCTACACGTGGACGCCCCCCGGCCGGGCCCCCAGGCGGTTCACGGACGAGCAGGTCGCGGCGGTGTGCGCCGGGTGGAACGACATGCTGCGGGCGTGGACCCGCTTGGAGATCGGAGGCACGCTCGACCTGGAGGGGCCGGAGACGTGACGGCCAGCCTCGACGGGTGCCGCTGAACAGAAGACTGCGAACCCGTCCGAGCCAACGCGGGCCCCCGATCCCGTCTCAACGAGTCTCCGGGCACACGCGGGCGCGGGACGGATCCCGGATCGGGCCGGCGCCCCCGCTCACGCCGGCGCGGCGACGTGCGACAGGATCCGGTGCAGCAGGTCCGTCCGCGAGCACACCGAGGGGGCCACGACCACGATCCGCGCGCCCGACTCCTCGTTCTGCAGCAGCGCCGCGCACGGGTACCGCTCCCGCCGCGGCCCCGTCACCAGCTGGTGCTCGCGCTCGGTGAACGCGAGGGGCGTGAACGTCCACGGCTTGCGGACTGTCCAGTCGGTGTAGACCACCTCGACGCGCTGGTCGGGGTCCACCACGCCGCCCTCCACGTCGAACACGCCGCGGCAGTCGGTCTCGAACCCGAACAGGCCGAGGCCGTGCTCCCACGCCGCGAAGAGCGGGCCGTCGCCCCAGTAGACGGCGCCCTCGTGCTTCGGGTGGTCCATCAGCTCGTCCTCGCGCGGGTCGTAGTCGCGCCACTGGCCGTCGGACCACGCCTTCCACCAGAACATGCCCGCGTGGCCGCCCATCTGCGCGCCGCCGTGGTAGTGGATCTCGAGGTCGATCCGCGGGAAGCGCGGGCCGAGGAGCAGGAGCGAGCCGCCGCGCCCGAGGTAGTCCTCGATCATGGCCGGCACCGACTTCCGGCGCTTCGTCCGGTACGGCAGCTCGTTGCCGACGACGACGAGGAGGTCGCCCTCGCCCTCGAGGTCGCCGATCTCGCGGGCGGCCACGTGGCGGAGCCGGCCGAAGTAGCTCACCGCCGAGCGCACGAAGCTCTGGAGGATGTCGGCGAACAGGCGCGGCTCGTCCATGAGGAGCGGGCGCGCGACGCGGGCCGGCGGCGGGAGCGGCGGCATCGCCAGCTCGCCGCTCCAGACGCGCTGCGGGGCGTAGGCGACCTCCAGGACGTGGCGGCCGCCCGGCTCCAGCGCGAAGTGGAGGTAGGCGCTGGCCCCGTCCTCCTCCGCCTCGGGCTCGATCTCGACCCCGTCGAGCGTCACCATCTCCACCACCTCCCGCGGCGGGACCCGGAGCTCCAGGGCCTCCACCGCGGCCCCGTCGAGCACGACGCGGACCCCGTCGGGCGAGGCCTCGTAGCGGAGGCGGCCCGCGGCGAGGTCGAGGTCCACCGACCACGCGTCCCACGAGCGCGGGACGGCCGGGGCCAGGCGGATCCGCCGCTCGCCGGGCTCGCGGACGCTGAGGCCCGCCAGCCCGTACTGGACCGCGTCGAGGAGCGCGCCCGAGCCCGTGATGAACGCGTGCCCCACGACGTCGTCCTGCGCGCCGTCCTCCGGCTCGAGGTACTCCTCGCAGAGGCCCGGCAGCGTCGGCCGGTGGAACGTGTCGACGATCTTCGAGAGGACGTGGAGGCCGCCGTCGGCGTCGAAGTTCTGGAAGCGGGCCTTGGCCTCGAGCGCCATCCACCACGGCCAGACCCGGCCGTTGTGGTCGTTGTCGGCCGGGACGTAGCGCATCGGGAGGTCCGTGGTCACGGTCCCGAACGGCCGCCACGACCGCTCGCGGATGGTGTCGAGCGTCCGGTAGCGCTCGTTCCGGCTCGCGATCCGCTCGACGAGCGCGATCGCGTTGTCGGCCAGCATGAGCGCCGTGTCCGGGACGCCCCACTGGACGGCGTTGTTGAAGTAGCCGGCCTCGTTCCAGAACGCCTCGTGGATCGACTGGCGGGAGCGGAGGGCGAGGTCGTGGTAGCGCTCGGCGTCGTCGGGGCGGCCGAGGGCCTCGCAGACGAACCCCATCCGGCGGAGGGCGGCGAAGTAGAGCGCGTTGGAGTAGAGCGTCCGCTGGCCCTCGGGGAGCCGGAGAAAGCGGCTGTGGTCCATCCACTCCGTGACGTCGGCCACGAGGCCGTCCTCGTCGGCGTCGCGCGCGATCCAGACCTCGATCCAGGGCTCGAAGGCCGCGACCATCCGCGCGAGCCAGTCGAGGTCGCCGGTGTGCTTGAACACGCGCCAGACGAGCTTCATCAGCCAGCCGAGCCCCTCGGCGGAGCCGCCCTGGCTCGTGTCGTCGGACACCTTGAGGCCGGTCGGGTCGTGCGCCGTGTGCCGCGCCGCCTCGTAGTCGAGCGTGGCGAGGACGGCGTCGAGGAGCCCGGCCGCGAGGCCGCCGGGCCCGAAGCCGGAGCCGAAGTCGCGGCTCCACACGTCGCGCCAGCGGAAGATGTCGCAGACCATCTTCGAGCCGTCGCCGCCGGGCCGGCCGTCGGCGTCGGGCTCCCAGGCGTAGCCCAGCCGGAGGTGGGCCTGGGCGAACTCGACGGCGCGGTCCAGCTCCGGGTAGGGCGTCCGCAGCCGGATCCCCCGCGGGGCGGTCTCCGCCGCCCACGCCTCGACGGCCTCGAACGGGTCGCCGAGGCGGGACGCCGCGGCCGCGTCGCCCAGCCGGA